>JANNSD010000081.1:0-36142 GCA_031402225.1 Gemmatimonadota bacterium
CGCACCGTCACGGGCACTGACGGCGGGTTCATGCTCCGGGCGCTCAAGCCGTGCGAGGTGCAGGTGACGGTACGGCGGGTGGGTTTTGCGCCGGTCACGCGCGATGTCGAGCTCGCCAACGGCAGTGGCTCATCGCTCACCATCCGGATGTTGGCCGCGCCGGTGCAGCTCGCGGAGCTGACCGCCACGGCACCCGAGGCGGCGGCGGGCGGCGTCACGTCGATTGATCGGAGCGCCATCGAGCAGAGCGGCGCCACCGACCTCGCCGGGATCCTGCAGCAGCAGCCCGGTGTGGTGGTGACGCGGGCCGGCGGACCCGGCTCACCCGCCGTAGCGTCCATTCGCGGCTCGAGTGCCAATCAGGTGCTGGTGCTGGTCGATGGCGTGCCCCAGAACCAGGCGGTGAGTGGCAGCGCCGACCTCTCGCTGGTGCGGCTCGACAATGTGGAGACCGTCTCGGTGGTGCGTGGCGCGCAGTCGGCGCGCTACGGGCAGCAGGCAGTGGGTGGCGCCATCGTGGTGGTGACGCGTCGCCCGCTTGGTGTCGAGGCAGCGGCCGATGTGGGTGCGGGGAGCTTCGGCGGTCGCGCGCTCGCGGGGCGGGTGGGCGTGGGGCGCGGCACGGCCGGTGGCGTGGCCGCATCGCTGAGCGGGGCGTGGAACGAATTCGGCGGCGATTTTCCCTACACGGTTCCGCCGGAGCGCGGCGGCGGCACCGCGGTCCGGCTTAACTCGGCGGCGCGCGACCGGTCGCTCAATGGCGCGGTGTCGCTCACTGGAGGGAAGGGGCAGGCCCGGTTGCGCGGCGAGTACTTCGACATGGACCGGGGCATGCCGGGCACCGTGGTGCAGCCATCGCTGAGCGGTCACCAGACGCAGCAGCGCATCGGCGTCGGGCTCGATGGCACGATGCAGCTGGGCCGGGCCACCGCGGCGGCGAGCATCGCGTGGCAGCGGCAGGATGCGACGTTCGCTGACAGCGCGCCGCCGTTCACCGCGCCATACGACGACCAGAACCGCGCTGACGTGTTCCTGGCCGATGCCGGGTTCGCGCGGGTGGTGAATCAGTGGGACCTGAGCGGCGGGGTCCTGTTCCAGCGCATGGGACTCAGCGGCTCGGCGCTCAGTGCCGGCGCGCCTGCTGCGACGTACTACGGTGGCGGGCGGATCGCGGCCCGGGCACCGCTCATCACCGGCGACTGGGCCCTCGATGCCAGCGCGGCGCTCATGGTGGATGGAAGCTCGGTGATGAGCCGCTGGTATGCCTCGCCCCAGGTGGGCGCGCTGCTGCGGCATGACTGGTGGAGCGCCGAGCTCCGCTGGGCGCAGGCATACAACCCGCCGACGCTGGGTGACATGTATTTCCAGGAGGGGGTGCAGGTGCGTCCCAACCCGCTGCTCGCACCGGAGCGGGTGAAGAGCGAGTGGTCGGTGTTCCTGGAGGCGCGGGAGGTGGGGCCGGCCTCGCTCAATGCTGGTATCGGGCTCAACCTGTTCGCGGCGGATGTGAGCGGGATGATCCTCTGGTCGCCCGATTTCAGGTTCATCTGGAGCCCGAACAACTTCGACGTGACCCGCCGGGGCGGCGAGCTCAACGTGCACCTGTCACCGCAGGGCAGTCACCTCGCGATCGCCAGTGGCATTGCACTCGCAAGTGTCACGTACGACGGTCCGGTCCTGTCGGGCCAGGTGATCTACCGGCCGCTCTGGAGTGCCACCGCCAGCGCCGACGCCAGCGTCCTCGGCTTCGAGGGCGGACTGGCCTACCGCTACGCCGGCTCGCGCCGCACCGCGATGGGCACCGACCTCAACTCGCTTCCGCCCGTCCATCTGCTGGACTTTCGTGTATCGCGCCTCATCCCCGTGGGCGGGATGTCGATCAAGGCGCGCTTCGCCATCGACAACGTGATCGGCACCCGCACCGGGATGCTGGCCGACTTTCCCCTGCCGGGGCGCCTGCTCCGGTTCGACATCTCCCTTCGATACGGATCGTGACCTGATGAATCGACGCCTTGCCGCCCTGCTCGTGCTTGCCTCGGTGTTCACCCTCGCGGCGTGTAGTGACGACACGCCCCCGACGCCCACCTTCCTCGACGGCACGCCGAGCGACCCCGGCATCCTGCTGGCGGTGAACCTCGACAAGGCGCTCTTCATGCTGCAGACCGGCGCCCCGGACCAGCGTGTCAGCATTCCGCTCGGGGCCAGTTCGGCGGTGACGCCGGTGGGGCTCTCGGTATCCGGCAATTTCGCCGCGGTGCCGCTGGGCAATGCCGCGAGCGTCGCGTACGTCAACTTGTCCACGGAAACGGTGGACCGCTACTTCACCTTCCCGTCGGGCAATGCCACCGGTTCGGCGTTCGTGAATGCGAGCACCGTGGTGGTGTGCAACCAGACCACCGACCAGTGCGGCAAGTTCGACCCGGCGCAGGCCGACAACGCCATCACGTCGCTGGTGACGGTCACCCAGTTCCCCACAAACGTCGTGGCGACGGGTGGACGGGTGTTCGTCGTGTCCAGCAACCTGGACGAGAACTTTGCCCCGGCGGGTCCGGGCGTCGTCTCGGAACTCAACCCCGCGACGCTGGCGATCGTGCGCACCTGGGACGTGGGGACCAACCCGCAGTATGCCGCTGCCTACAACGGGAAGCTCTACGTGGTCAACAGTGGAGAGTTCTTCGCCAACAACGGCACGCTCTCGGTCATCGACCTCTCGGCGAATACCGCAGGGGCGCCGATCGCCGGCTTCGGCGACTTCCCGGGCCCGATCAATATCGACACGCAGGGTCGCGCGTTCGTCACCAGCTTCAACTATGGCACGGTGGTGTGGAGTACGACGGCCGGCGCGTTCCTGCGCGATGCCAGCAACCCGCTGTGTGCGCCGGTGACGGGCGGGGCTTGCCGTGGGGCGGCGGACGCGACGGTGGCGCCGAACGGGGATGTGTACCAGGCGTTCTTCGGGTCGGCGGCACAGTCACTCCCCGCGTACTACTTCGTGTACGATGGGAGTACGTTGGCGCTGACCGACAGCATCAACGTGCCGATCGGGCCGAGCGGGCTGGTGGGGGCGACGTTTTGAGGACGTGAGGACGCCAAGACGCGAAGACGTGAAGAGCCCGCGTGATCGAGTGATCACGCAGGCCTCCTATTTCACGTCGATCGTCATGTCGACCTCGGTGTAGCCACCGGACCGGGGGCCTTCCACCCGGTCGGCATAGCTGACGGGGTGGAGCAGGTGGCTGTCTTGATCGAAGAGGTATCGCGCGAGGAAGGCGGCGGCGTAGTCCCTGGTGATCTGGATGACCCGGAGCGGCTCCACTTCATACCGATGGCGCGCCAGCCAGGCGGAGTCGGCGGTGGACTTGTAGATTGCCATGAGGTCGGAGAAGTACGCGTGGCCCGTCCCCATGACGATCACCTGATAGACGGGTGCCCCAGCGGACGGCAGGTAGTTGCGGTTCTCCAGTTCCAGCCGATTGTAGCCTCCGATCAGGTGAAGAAAAGGCGCAGCCACCACAAGGCTCGACTGGGCCGTGTCTCGAAGGACCCCCTCGAGGGCGATCACGGCGCGTACTCGCTTGTCGGCGGTGAGCAGTGCCGAGGCGCTCGCGCCGAGCGAGTGACCCATGAGGGCGGTCCGGGCAATGTCGAGGTGACCTGCCAGGGGCGTGCTTGTTCCGTTCGCCCACGCCGGCAATTGTGCGAGTACCGCGCAGATGTCGAGTGCCCATGCTGCCGCGAGTCGCGCCAGCGCTACCGTGCGTGCGGAATCGCTCGCACCAGGCGCAACAGGGCTGACGGCAAGCACTCGGTCGTCGCCATAGTCGATCGTGGCGCCGCCGGGATGGTTCACCCCGATCACGACGTAGCCGCGACTCGCCAGGTCCTCGGTGAAGGTCTGGTAGAGCGTGACGGGCCACGACAGGCCGTGCGAAAACACCACCACGGGATGCGTGCCGGCGAGTGGGGGCGCGTTCTCGACGGCGTGGGTGGCAACCGACTTCTCCCATCCAGAGCGCAGGTCGAGCTGCGCGCCGAGCGCGCCTGCTATTGGAGGCGAGGTGTATGGCTTGACGGAGGGCGTTCCGGCCGCGTCGGCGGGATACCAGACTTCCAGAAGCAGGGTTCGGTTGTCGCCGCCGACCGGAAGCGTGGAACGCCAGTAGCCGACGGCGCGTGTTCCCTCCGGGCGGGGGAGCAGGGGCGCCTGTGCAAAAAGGGAAGACGACAGGAGTAGCGCGCTGGTCAGCACGCCGAAGGCGGGGCGGCGGACGTTCTGCATCGCGACCTCCATCACTCAGTGCGAACGGAGGGACTCGAACCCCCACGGATTGCTCCACAGGATCCTAAGTCCTGCGCGTCTACCAATTCCGCCACGCTCGCTGGGCGAAAAAAGATACCGGCAAGCGGGGCGACTCGGTAAGGCCGGGAGGCTACAAAGAGAGAAGGGCGGAATCATCGATTCCGCCCCTCGCTCTCTTCACGTCCTCACGTCCTCACGTCCTCACGTCGTTACTGCGCGTTCGCGAGCTGCACCCGCTCCAGCCGCTTCTGGCTCTGGCCGCCCTGGATCGTGAGGATCCGGAGCGTCACGATCGCGCCCGGCTTCTGCGCGCCCAGCACGGTGCGCAGGTCGGCCAGGGACTTCACCGGCTGTCCCTCAACCGACACCAGAATATCGGCCGCTCCGTTCCGCGCCGGCCGAAGCACCTCGAACGCCGGGCCGCCGGGAACCACCGTGGTGACCACGAGCCCGGCGGTGGTGCCCGGAAGGCCCATCGCCTTCACGTCCTGCGGGTCGAGCGGCTCGGCCTGGATGCCAAGGCGCTGCTCGATGACGGCGTTGAGCGCGTCTTCCTTCGAGCTGCCACCGGCGTTGTCCGAGTCATCGTCGGGGGTGCCGGCGGCCGCGAGCTGCTGCGCGTCGCTCAGCGACTGCAGCTTCACCTTGTACGTCTTCCGCAGTCCACCCTTCCGCGCCACCTCGACGGCGACCACGTCACCCGGCGCCTTGAAGCCCACTTCCTGCTGCAACTGGCCCACGCGCTCCACCTTCTTGCCGTCGATCGACACGATGATGTCGCCCGTCTCGAGGCCGGCCTTTTCCGCCGGCGAATCGGGCGGGAAATCGGCCACCTTCACGCCGTAGGGCTCCGCGAGCCCGACGTACTTCGCATCCTCGGGCGACGCCTCGGCGATCTGGATGCCGAGCGCGGCGCGCTGCACCTTGCCGGTGGAGATCAGCTGCGTCATGACCTGGCGCGCCAGGTTGATCGGGATGGCAAACCCGTAGCCGGAATAGAAGCCGGTCTCGCTGGCGATGGCGGAATTGATGCCGATGACCTCGCCCTGCACGTTGACCAGCGGACCACCGGAGTTGCCGGGGTTGATCGCCGCATCGGTCTGGATGAAGTCGGAGATGCTGGCATTGGTGCGCTGCAGGCCCTGCAGGGTGCGGCCTTTCGCGCTGATGATGCCGGAGGTGACGGTGAAGGTCAGGCCGTCGCCCAGAGGATTGCCGATGGCCAGCACCCACTCACCCACCCGCTCGCGATCGCTGTCGCCGAGGGAGGCGGGCGTGAGGCCCGTGGCGTCGATCTTGAGGACGGCAACGTCGGTGTTGGCATCGGCGCCCACGACCTTGGCCACGTACTCGCTGCGATTGAGCAGCCGCACAATGACCTTGTCGGCGCCCTCGATCACATGGTTGTTGGTCAGGATGTAGCCGTCCTGCGTCACGACGAAGCCGGTACCGCTACCCTGCTCGAAATCAGGCTTCCGGCGGGGCTGGAAGAACGGCTCCATGCCCTGGGGAATCCGCGGGTCGAGCTGCGCGTGCGGGTTGGCGTTGGCCTTCTCGCTGTGCGACGCCTTGATGAACACGACGCTGGGCCGCACCGCTTCCGCCACCGCGGCGAAGGCGTCGCTCAGGTCCTGCAACGACTTGGCTGCCGGGATGGCGGGCGCCTTCGTCTGGGTAATGACTGCCGGGGTGGCGGTGGCCGAGCCGGCCGCCTGCTGCGCCACGGAGTTCCGGGGCAGGTCAAGGAGGCCGGCGAAGAGCAGTCCCAGGCCAAAGGCGAGCCCCACCAGACCACCGAACTTGAGCCAATTCAATGAGCGCGCAGACATCAGTTTTCCTTGCTGGGGTGACGACTACCGACCTATACCCTAACTGAACCTGATGCGTAGGGTAGGCCTGGCGTCGCATTGTGTAACGAAGGCGTTAGGCGCTAGGCGTTAGTTGCTGACTCCCTAACGCCTCACGCCTCACGCCTATTTCTTATCGTCCACGATCTCGTAATCAGCCTCGACCACATCGTCCTGCTTCGCCCCGGACGGCTGTTCCGCACCACCGGTTTCCGGCGTTCCAGCTTCGGCGGAAGCCTGCTGATTCTGGTACATCGCCGCCCCGGCGGTCGAGTAGGCGGTGTTGAGCCCGTCGAGGGATTCCCTGATGCCCTTCGCATCGCCAGTGCGGAGCGACTCCTTGCCCTTCTCCAGCGCAGCGTCGAGCGCAGTCTTGGCATCGGCCGGGAGCTTGTCCACCCACTCCTTGCTGTCCTTCTCTACGCGGTACACCAGGGCATCGAGCTGGTTCCGGGCCTCAATCTCCTCGCGCCGCGCCTTGTCGTCGGCGGCATGCGACTCCGCCTGTTTCACCATCTTGTCGATATCGGCATCGGACAGGCCCGACGAGGCCTCGATGCGGATCTTCTGTTCCTTGCCGGTGGCCTTGTCCTTGGCCGACACGTGCAGGATGCCGTTGGCGTCGATGTCGAACCCGACCTCGACCTGTGGCATACCCCGGGGAGCGGGTGGAATTCCGGTGAGCTGGAACTTGCCGATGGTCCGGTTGTCCACCGCCAGCTGCCGCTCACCCTGGAGCACGTGGATTTCAACGGTGGTCTGGTTGTCTTCCGCCGTCGAGAACACCTCCGACTTCTTGGTCGGGATGGTGGTGTTCCGCGGGATCAGCACGGTGGTGACGCTGCCCAGTGTCTCGATGCCGAGTGAGAGCGGGGTGACGTCGAGCAGGAGGACGTCCTTCACCTCGCCGGCCAGCACGCCGCCCTGGATCGCCGCACCGATGGCCACGACTTCGTCGGGATTGACCGACCGGTTCGGCTCCTTGCCGAAAAACTCCTTCACGATCTCCTGGATCTTCGGGATACGCGTGGAGCCGCCGACGAGGATGATCTCGTCGATTTCGGACGGCTTGAGGCCGGCATCCTTGAGCGCCTGCTGCATCGGTGGCAGGGTGCGCTGGATCAGGTCTTCCACCAGCTGCTCGAACTTGGCCCGGGTGAGGGTCAGGTTGAGGTGCTTCGGGCCCGACTGGTCGGCCGTGATGAACGGCAGGTTGATGTCGGTCTGCGTGGTGCTCGACAGCTCCATCTTGGCCTTCTCGGCGGCTTCCTTGAGCCGCTGGAGCGCCATCGCGTCCTTGGAGAGGTCGATGCCCTGGTCCTTCTTGAACTCGGCCACGAGCCAATCGATGAGCCGCTGGTCGAAGTCGTCGCCGCCCAGGTGCGTGTCGCCGTTGGTGCTCTTCACCTCGAACACACCCTCGGCGAGCTCGAGCACCGAGATGTCGTAGGTGCCGCCGCCCAGGTCGAACACGGCGATCTTCTCGTCCTTCTTCTTCTCCAGGCCGTACGCGAGTGCCGCCGCCGTGGGCTCGTTGATGATGCGCACCACGTCGAGACCGGCAATCTTGCCGGCGTCCTTGGTGGCCTGCCGCTGCGCGTCGTTGAAATACGCCGGCACGGTGATGACGGCCTTCTCGACCGGATGACCGAGGTAGTCCTCCGCGGTCTGCTTCATTTTCTGCAGGATCATCGCCGAGATTTCGGGCGGCGTGTACTTCTTGCCGGCGATCTCGACGGCAACGAGGCCGTTGGTGCCCGAGTCGATCTTGTAGGGGACGCGCGCGCCCTCTTCCTTCACTTCATCCATGCGGCGTCCCATGAACCGCTTGATGGAGAAGATGGTCTGCTTGGGGTTGGTGACCGCCTGCCGCTTGGCCACCTGGCCCACGAGCCGCTCACCATCCTTGGTGAACGCCACGACGGACGGCGTGGTACGGCCGCCCTCGGCGTTGGGGATGACGACCGGGTCGCCGCCCTCCATGACCGACACGACGGAGTTGGTGGTGCCGAGGTCGATGCCGATGATCTTGCTGGATGCCATGTGAAAATCCCTTTCGTCCCCTGACAATGGACATGACTTTGCCGCGGGTGTCGGTTCACGATCCCGTGGCGTTGCGGGGTTCGGGTGCCTATGGGCAACCTGCGGGCCGGGAAAAGCGGCCATTTTGGCAGCTAGTCGGCAGGTGGCGGATGTTGTTTGCGTTCAAATGGTTATGGTCATTTGAGGGTGCCCGCGAGACTGTCGCCGGCAGACATCTCCTGGGGCATCGACATCCTGGTGCAGCCTGACGTCTTCGTGGTGTCGCTGGACGAGGCGCGCACCATGGACTGGTCGTTCATGAAGTCGTTGCAGCTCGCCGTTGAAGTGCTCAGGCCGGCACCCGCCGGGTGCGCGGGAGCCGCTGCGCATCTCACTCGCGGAACTGTTCAAGCCCCTGTGGCCCGGGCGGCCGCCTCTGCCCTGGTCCGGATCGCGGGCAACAGCAGCCAGCGGATCGAGTAGATCCCGACCCGGGCCCAGCGCCAGTAGGCGAGGAACCGACGGCGGGCTGCCTGGTCGGTGGCGACCACGCGGGTCTCGGAGCTGAGCTCGGTGAGGCTGGGTCCAAGAGACCGGGTTTCCAGGGTCCAGGCAATCTTCACCAGGTCGGGCTCGGCGAACGCGGCAAACTTCTCCGTCGGCACCGAGCGGAACTTCACGTCGGCCAGCCATGGCTGGCACACCGCTCCTCCCACGAACAGCTCTCCCGGTCGTTCCAGCAGGCATCCCCAGCCCAGTTGCCGAAGCTCATCCAGGAACCCGCGCGGTACCCGCACGCCGGGGCGCGAGCCCATGATCCGTTCGCGCATCTGGAAGATGGTGCGCACCGACCAGAGCGACTGCATGTCGAAGGTGGTGGCGACATCGTAGACCTGCGTGGCGGGAGCGCGCACGCTGACGGCGAAGCGTTCGCGCGCGACGGGAACGGGAATGAACGGATCGAGCGGGCTGGTCATTCCGCTGGTCGCGTGAAGGCGGGCCGATCCTTATCGGTCCGGGCCGGCGTTTTCGTTGTCCATGTCGGCGGCAATGAGCCAGGGGCCGCCGGGGGCACGGCGGAGCGCGAGCAGGTACTTGCCCTCGTGGGCCGTGACATCGGGCCCGCCATAGGTGCCGACGATGTAACCCACCGTGTCATCGACGGCAAAGGCCAGGGCCGCGAGGGTCAGCGGTCCACCATGGCCGGTGTACGCCCTGACAATGCCGGCGCCGCCGCGGGCCGGTGGTTCATTGTTGGGCAGGACGAAGCCGTCGTCGGTAAAGAGGGCGGCGAGCTTCGCCGCATCCTTCGCGCGCCATTCGCGCTCGTAGTCGCGGAGGATACGGTCGAGCTCGGGCGGCAGGGCAATGCCGGGCATGCCCGACGTGACGGGCGGTGCCGGCTCGCTCGCGGCCGGTGCGGCCGGCCGGTCGGCGGCGCGACAGGCGGCGAGGAGCAGCAACACTAGCACGGCGGCACGCGTCGAGTTTGGCATCGGCATTTGCATGGAGGTACACCGAAGGTGTCCCGCATGGCCGCCCCCTGCAAGCGGGCAGGTCGTGTGTCCCACGCCGCACCCTCAACTGCTCGCCCCAGCGGGCCACGACTCGCCCCATTGCCGGTTCCAGCAGACGGCGCTGCTCCGCAGATTCGGCCATCCCGATCGAGGAGCCGACCCCGGCTCACGCTGAGCCGGGGTATCGAAAGGGGTTCGAGGAACAGATCGGGCGGACGTTGAGCTAGGGGTTCGGCCGATCCTCTCCCTTCGCTGCGCTCAGCGTCAGGATGACCTTGCGGCCATTGTCCGAGCGTTCACGGTCGAGACGGCGCAGGAAGGGATCGACCACGACGCGCTCGGGGCGGCCGTCAACGGTGATTGTCAGCGTGCTGTCGCGGGCAGTGAGGAAGGGCTGCAAGGTCGCGAGCAGGCCGTCGGCGCCGTACACCGCGACGTCGACCAGTTCGCCGAGGGGCTGGGCATCGGCTCCCTTCAACTTCATCGCCTTCACCTCGATCGTGACCTCGAAGCGCCCGTCGGGCAGGGACGTTGCCGTTGCCGCGGGGACTGAAAGGTCATACAGTACCACCGCTTCCAGCCATTCATCGACCTGCGCGTGATACTCCTCCGGCGCTTCCGCGTGCAGGATCGCGAGGAAATCAGCGGTGGTGGCCCTGCCTTCCGGTCCGCCATGCTCCCGCAACAGCCGCTGGAGTGACCGATCAAGTGTCTCCTGCCCCACCAGCGTGCGGAGCGCGCTCATGACCACGCCACCCTTGCCGTAGTAGAGCCATGACTCGTCGGTGACCTGGGTCAGCGGCACCTCCGACTCCTCGGCGCCGGTGCGACCGGAGAGGTAGCGATCCTGGTCGTATGTCATCAGCTCCTCGACCATCGCCTCGCCGTGGCGCTCGGCGAGCACGCGCTGCTCACCATACTTCGCGAATGACTCCACCAGCATCGTGGCACCAGGTCCCGCGGCCGGGCTGAGCTGCGAGCCCCACCACTGGTGTGCCACCTCATGCGCCACGCGCCGGGTGACGATGTCGAGCCGGGTGCTGTCGCGCGCATCGGTAAGGAAGCCGCGGTCCTCGACGAAGAATATCGTGCCGGGAAAGGCGACCGCGGCCCCCATCGACCAGGTGGACGGCACCTCGACGATGCGCAGCTCGGGATAGGGATAGGGCCCGAACGCCTCACCGAAGAGGTCGAGTGACGTCGCGGCCGCGGCGATCATGCGGTCCACGTTCGCGGCGTGCGCCGCGTGGTAGTAGACCTCGATGGCGACCCCGTTGTGCGTCTTCTTCCTCTCCGCATAGCGCGCAGAGGCAAAGGCGAACCAGTTGACCATGCTCCCGTCACTCCGGTAGTGGAAGAAGCGGCGGCCGCCTTCCATCCATTCGCGCTGAAGCGTGCCGGGTGCGATGGCCACCTGGTCACCTGCGGTCGAGACGGTGGTCTCGAAGGTGATCCAGGCCGGGGTCGTCCGGTCGGAGGGTGTCGGCACGGGGAGCCCGAGACGCCGGCGGTCGTAGGTGTCATCGATCTCGTAGCCGCGGTTGAATCCCAGCTGGGGGAAGATCCGGGTGTTGATCAGGAAGGTGCCGTTGGCGGCGAGCGACTCGTCGAAGCCGGCGGCGCGCAGGCGCGGTTGCTGCACGGAGAGCGAAAAGGTGAACGTGGCGGTGTCGCCCGGCGCCAGCGGCGCCCGGCGAGCGAAGCCGTACATACGCCAGGTGGTGTCTACGACAACGGCGCCGATGCCGTCGAGCGCTAGCGTCACGTCGCGGGCCTCCCGGCGCACCGAGATCCATACCGTGTCGATGGTGGTGTTCGTGCGATTCTCCAGTCGGTAGCTGCCCGACGCCGCGTACCGCCGCTCTCCGGGATAGAGGGCTACCTCCGAGGTGATGGCGGTCATCTCGGGTGCCGCGCCGATGCGGGAGCGCCAGGCGCGCTCGTAGCCGGCGCGCCATTCGTCCATCGCCTCGCGCGTGATGTAGCGCTGCCGCACGTTGCCCTGATAGTACAGGAACCCGCCAAGCGACGCGGCGATGGCCAGCAGCGTCCCCGCCACGGCGATCCCCCGGCGACCGAGGCGGCGGGGAATCGCCGCCAGGCGCCGCCAGAGAGAGGCATCGCGCCCGCGCCTCCACGCCGCCACCGCGAGGGTGGCGACGAAGCCGGCGACCACGCCCCAGTAGAGGGTGAACCAGGCGAAGGAGGCCGCGCTGCTGCTGAAGCCGCTCAGGTCCGACCAGGTGACCTCGGGGGCCGCGCCATAGCGCGCGAGCGGGTGTTCGAGGCCACCGACGCCAAACTGCAGCCCGGCCACGACCATGAGCGACAGGAACATGCCGACGTAGCGGTTGGGGCTGAGCACGTTCAGCAGGAGCACGAGGACCGAGAGGATCAGAAGCGGCAGGGTCGCCGTCCAGAAGAGCGAGGCGTACACCGGCAGCATCAGCTCGTGGTACCCCTGCAGCAGCTGCACGACGATCGCGGCGGCGATCGCCACCGCGGTCATGGCGATCACCAGAACGGCCAGGGCCGCGAGGTGCGCCAGGTAGAACACCGCCGGTGGCGCCGGCGTCACGTTCAGCAGCTCATCCATCGCGTTGGCCCGCGCCCGCCATACGAGCTCGGCGGCGAAGAAGATCAGTACCAGCGCACCCAGCCGTGCCAGCGGTACGGCGATGGTGCCGAGCATCGTCGCCGTCGTGGGATACATCCGGCTGCCATACTCAGCGGACGTGTCGCTCCACAGTTCCACCGAGATGAAGAAGACCCAGAGCAGCATCAGCGCGACCGACGGCCTGCTCGTGAGGGCGTAGCGGATGTCGAGACGGGCGGCGGAGGCGAAGGCTGATGAGGGGCCAGTCGGCAGTCGACGGTCGACAAGCGGTCGTGCGTCGTGCGTCGTGCGTGGGCGACCATGCGCGCGTGCCGCCACGCGCATGCGGAAGCGATGCGCCGTGATTGCGAAGATGCCGCCCGCCACTGTGAGCCAGAGCAGCCGGTTCCAGAGGAAGTTGCCCGAGAGCGAGACCAACTGTGCGTTCCGCTCGGCGGGGGTCCAGTAGCGGGTCTGCTCGAAGAACGCCGAGAGCCCGAATGGATCCAGAATTGCCGCGCGCGCGAGCGCGTCAGCGGTGGGCGGGGCGGAGCCCGCCATCAGTGGGGAGTCCACCAGCATCGCGGTGATGAAGTACAGCGCGTAGACCAGCACGCCGCCCACCCAGGTCGCCAGCGTGCTGCGCGTCGCGGCGGCGATGGCGAAGACGATCGCGGTCGCGATGACGAGGTTGGGCAGGACGACAATGAGCAGTGCCCAGGCGTAGCTCCAGGGTTGCACCGGACCGAGCCTGGCCGCGTCCACCCCGGGCAGCAGCGGTGCCAGCATGAGGACGAAGCCGGCGAGCAGGAACGCGGCGAATGAGACGAGCACGACGCCGATGAACCGGCTCAGGAGGTAACTCCACCTGCCGATGGGCGTCGCGAAGATGATCTCGCTCATGCGGTGCTCCGTGTCGCGCAGCAGCCCGTTGGCGCTGAGTACCGTCACCACGAAGATCCCCACCAGCGACATCATCCCGAACGAGTAGGTCACGATGTACGGGGAATTGATGCGGAGGTTGGTGGGACCGAAGCCGGTCGAGATGAGCACGAAGGCGGTGCTGCAGACGAGTGCGAGCGCGGCGAAATACGCCAGCTGGCGCGTGTGGTAGCGCCACTCGAAGGCGAGCAGGTTCCTCATGCTGCCGGACGAGCAGCGAGGGCGGCGAAGTAGACGTCTTCCAGTTCGGGGGCGGCGGGCTCGAAGCCGATCCCGGGTGCGGCATCGGCGATGACGCGGAGCACCGTCTTTCCGGCGCTGAGGCGCTCGGAGAGAACGGGCAGGGTCTCGCGATAGCGCGCGAGTGCGTCGCGCGACACGACGCGGCGCCAGACACGTCCCTCGAGGCTGCTGCAGAGCCGGGCCGGGTCGCCCTCTTCCACCACCTGGCCGCCAGCGAGGATCGCCATGCGGGGGCAGAGCTGGCGGACATCCTCCACGATGTGAGTTGAGAGGATCACGACGACGTTCTCGCCGATTTCGCCGAGGAGGTTGTGGAAGCGATTCCGCTCCTCGGGATCGAGGCCGGCGGTGGGTTCGTCCACGATGAGCAGCTGCGGGTCGCCGAGGAGGGCCTGGGCCACGCCGAAGCGCTGCTTCATGCCGCCGGAGAATCCGCTCACCGCCTTGTTGCGATGCTGGTAGAGATTGGTCTGCTGCAGCAGCGAATTGATCTGGTCGCGCCGATCGGTCCTGGAGCTGACGCCCTTGAGGGCCGCGAGATGGTCGAGCAGGGTGAGGGCGGAGATACCGGGATAGACGTCGAAGTCCTGTGGCAGGTATCCAAGCTGTCGGCGATGCGCTTCGGGCTCGCGCAGGACGTCGAGGTCGCCGAACCGGATGGTACCGGTGTCGGGTTCCTGGAGCGTGGCGATGGTGCGCATGAGGGTGGACTTGCCGGCACCGTTGGGGCCGAGGAGGCCGAAGAGGCCGTGGCCGACGGAGAGGGTGATGCCGGAGAGCGCCCGCACGCCGTTGCGGTAGGTCTTGGACACGTCGCTGATGTGGAGCATGGGCCTAGGACGGCGCCGACGCCCCGAAGGTTTCAAAATGGGACGATGAATGAGAGTTCTGGGTGGTGGGGGCGTCTAATCTAGCAGACGGGACGTCTGGGGCTCCGTATCACACCCAGGAGGTCATATGACGACGAGGCGATTCAGGTTGTTGGGGGCGCTTGGACTGATTGGGACGCTGTTGGCAACTTCGGCCTGTGGTGAGGGCGGCTTCTCGCCCTTCTACCGCATCGAAGTGGATGTGGCTGGGAACGGCGCTGGCAGCGGCACGGTCGAGGCGAGTGACGAGGCGGTGGGGCTCAACTGCACCATCACGGCGGGGAGTGAGTCTGCGGGATGCCAGCACACGTTTTGACGACGCGGGAGGCGGGGGCACGTTCACGCTGACCGCGATCCCGAGCGGCGGCAGTGTGTTCACCAGTTGGAGCGGGTGCACGTTGGTGACAGGGCCAGTCTGCACCCTCACGTTCAGCGCCAGCGCAGGCGACACGACGCTGGCGCCAGTGGTGACGTTCGCGCTGGGCGAGAGCAACACGGTGACCCTTTACAACGGTGCGACGGTGTCTGCGTCCCTGCTGGCACCAGGCGAGACGGCCGGCGCGGGCAACCTGCTGACGCCGAACGCCACGCGCGAGGTGGCGGTGCCGAGTGCGATCGGGTCCGCGATCCTGTTCCGCGCCGTGGTGGGTGGCACCCAGGTGGCGGAGACCACCTGCACGGTGACGGCAGCGGCGTGGCAGGGCGGGCAGCCGCTGGCGGCGCTGTTCAACAACGACGGGTACTACATGACGTGCAACGGATTCTAGCGGGCGGCGGGATCAGCTGGCGAGGACCCGGGGCGGTTCAAACAGGGAACAGGAGAAAGTGGCGACGGTTCGCATTTGTACAAGCGAAGCGGCTCCACAAGGACCAGATTGGCGGCATCCGTCGTTGCCAACGTGCCTACCCCAACCCTGAGAATCCATGCCCCGATACTCCAGGTATCTCATCGCTGCGGCCTTCCTCGCCTGCGGCACCGTGCCACTCGTCGCGCTGCGCTCCGGCGGCCCCAACGCCGCGGCGGGGCTCGCATGGCTTGCCGGGTGCTGGCAGGGTGGTGCCGGCAGCCGTGTGATCGAGGAGCAGTGGATGCGCCCTCGCGGCGCCGTCATGCTGAGCAGTGCCCGCACTACCTCGGGCGACGCGGTGAAGGCGATCGAGTTCGTGGAGCTCCGGCTTCGGGGAGACTCGGTGGACTACATCGTGACCCCGCTCGGCCAGGAGCGCACTACCTTCACCGGCACCATGACGGGGCCACATGCGTTCGCGGTGCACAACCCGAAGAATGACTTCCCGACCACGGTGGGCTACCAGCTGGTCGGGCGCGATTCGTTGAGCGCGTGGATCGAGGGGATGCAGGAATCCGGGAAGCAGCGGATTTCGTTCGACTACCATCGCGTGGCCTGCGAGGAGCGCTAGGCCTCGGCGCTGAGGAACGCTGTGGTGACGTCGCCCGTGCGTCCGAGGACGTGGCTGGGCGCCTCACCGGCAATATCACGGCAGTCGCGTATGAAATGGGCCTGGTCGTAATAGCCGCTGTCATGGGCCACGGTGCCCAGGGTGCGATGCGGCTCGCTCCGCGCCTGCGCGAGTGCGCGTTGCAGCCGGGCGATGCGCGCCAGCGCCTTGGGTGACAGCCCGACGTGATCGGCGAAGATGGCCTGCACCCGGCGCGTGGTGAGGCCAAAGTCGCTGGCCATGGCGCGAATGCTGGGTGTGGAGGGGCCTTGCATCAGCTGGGCGGTCATGACCATTGCGGCGGGCGCCGGTGCCGCCAGCGACCGGGCGTGGCGCTCGATCGCCTGCTGCAGCAGACGCAGGCGCTCCTCCGCCCCATCGCCATTGCTCGCGTCCCGGAGCAGCGCGCTGGCGACCCGCAGGTCATCGGCCGGCACCATGCGATCGCGAAGTTCGTGCATGGCCACCTTGAGGAAGCTCCCGGCCGCCCACGGGTGCAGCCGAACGCCAATGACGCCGAACTGTCCGGTGGGCCTGATGCGCACGGCGGTGGTGAGCTGACCGGCCACCTGGAGTTTCGGCTGGCGCTCGACGCCAGTCGCACAGTGCCGGTCAACGGGGTCGCCGGTGTCGAGCAAGAGCTCGACGCGCCCATCGGGAAGGATCGGGTCCGCGTTCGCGGCCGCGAGACCGTCACTGTTCAGGCTCCAGATGCACTGCACAAAGCGAGCGGCGGCCCCGCCAACGGCATGCTCGGCGTATTTCATGACTTGAAGGCGAGCTTCTGCTCGCCGCAAACGAGCTTCACTTGATGGTCTCCCTCACCGCGGCCAGGCGCGGGTCGCCTTCCAGCTTGCCCAGGAACGGCCACCAGGGAATGTATGAGCTGAAGGGGGCTCGCGCCTTCACCATTTCGTCGAGGATCACGACCGCCCGATCGTGCGCACCAAGTAGTGCCAGCCATGAGGCGCCCGCGAGCGACGGTAGCTTGCCTTCCTCCATCCACGCCACGATTGATGCCGCCGTCACAGGCTGGTCGGCATCGAACCCGAGCAGCGGCGCTGCCCGGCGGGCATATTCGGCTGCCTTCGCGCCGCGGCCATCCTGCATTTCCATGAACATGACCTGGAGGAGCGCCGGCCATAGCTGAGGCTGCAGCTCGAGCGACTGCTCGAACGCCGCGCGACCGGCGGCGCGATCGTTCACCGTCACGAGGTGCGAACCGAGCGCCATCTGCGCCACCGGCGACACCGGATCGAGTGCCACCGACCTCTGGAAGGCATTGCCGGCGTCCTCATGGCGGCCCACCGTCTCCAACAACTCCCCGTACCACTGCCACGTTCCCGCCGCATTGGGGTCCAGCGCCAGTGCGCGGTCGTAGCTGGCCTCGGCGGCCTTCCAATCCCAGTCATAGCTCTTCTGGAGGTACCCGAGCGCGGCGTGCGCCTCGGCGCTGGTGCTGTCGAGCGCCAGGGAGCGCATGATGGCGCGGCGGGCCTCGGGCGTCGCCTGCGACACGCTGGCGCCGCCGTATTCCGGCAGGAGCACCTGTGCCATACCGAGTCCGGCCCATGCGCGCGCATAGGTGGAATCGAGCAGCAGCGCGGCCTGGAACTGGGCGATGGCCTGCATCAGGTCAACAGCACCACTGCGCTGGCGGAGGGCCTGCCGCCCGCGGAGATAGGCGTCGTGTGCGGCCGCGTCGAGGGTGCCTCCGGCGGCGCGCGGTGCCGCCGTCGCGGCGACGCCGAGATGCGTCGTGATCGCGGCGGCGATGGCGGCGGCGACCTCGTCCTCAAGGGCGAACAGGTTGCTCGCCTGCTTGTCGTACTTCGCGTCCCACACCTGGTAGCCTGAGTTCGCGTCCACGAGTCGCGCGCGCACCCGCACGTTGTCGCCCTCGCGCTGCACACTGCCCTCGAGCACGTGGCGGACGCCGAGCTTCTCGCCGATCTCACCGACGGGGAGGCGGGTGCCCTTGAGGGCGAACGAACTCGTGTGCGCGGCGACGCGCAGGCCGGGAATGCGGGAGACGGCGCCGAGGATCTCCTCCGAGAGCCCGTCGCTGAAGTAGTCCTGCCCGCTGTCGGCGCTCAGGTTGGTGAGAGGCAGGACGGCGAGGGAGCGGCCGTCGTCCGTGCCAGCGGCACTCTCTGGCGCGCGGGGCCGGAGCGCCAGCGCCACGATCGCCGCTGCGACCGCGATGCCGACCATGGTGCCGACGAGGCGTCCGCGCCGGCCACCTGCGCGGGGGCGCTCGGCGGGTAGCATCGGCACCGGGACCTGGTGCGTGCCGGTCCCGAGCGACTCCAGCTGGGCCACGAGGGCGTCCGCATCCGGCACGCGATCGCCCGGCTCCTTGGCGAGGAGTTGCATGACAATGCGCGCCAGGCCGGGCGGCGCGTCGGGGCGTGCCGTTGCCACGGGGGCCGGCTGCTGCGTCACCTGCGCGGCGAGGAGCTGCTGGGGGGAGCCGGCACTGAATGGCGGATGACCGGCGAGCATTTCGTAGCCGACGACGCCGAGCGAGTAGAGATCGGCCCGGTGATCAAGACCGGGATCGGCTACCACCTGTTCGGGCGCCATGTACGCGGGAGTGCCAACGGTGACGCCGACGCCAGTGAGCATCGACTGGGGTGCTGCGTCGCTCACGGCGCGGGCGATTCCGAAATCCACGACCAGCGCGTGCTCATCGGCGATGAGGATGTTGTCGGGCTTGACGTCGCGATGAATGATCCCGGCGCGGTGCGCCTTCGCGAGTGCATCGGCCACCTCGCGGAGCCAGCGGATGGCGAGCGGGATGGGAATCGGCCCGTCGCGGTCGATGCGTTCCCGGAGGGACTCGCCGTCAACCAGGGGCATGACGTAGTACAGCAGTCGTGAGTCGTGAGTCGTGGGTTCGTCCTGCTCGGGAATGCTGCCGCTGTCGATGAGGCCGAGAATGTGCGGGTGCTGGAGCTGGGCGGCGATGCGGATTTCCCGAAGGAAGCGGTCACTGCCCAGGGCTGCGGCGAGGTCAGCGCGGAGCACCTTGATCGCGACCCGTCTCCCATGGCGGATGTCCTCGGCGATCCAGACCGTGGCCATACCCCCCTGCCCGAGCAGGCGCTCGAGCCGGTAGCGTCCCTCGAGTGCCGCGGCGAGGCGGGTGGGGGTATCCGATGGCGGGTTGGGCATCAATCAAGATGTAGACGGTGGAAACCGTCGGGAAGTAGCGCCGAGCGGGGAACTGGGGCCGGATCAGGCCGGCTCTGCTCTGGTCCGGATCGCGGGCAACAGCAGCCAGCGGATCGAGTAGATCCCGACCCGGGCCCATCGCCAGTAGGCCAGGAACCGACGGCGCGCAGCTTCATCGATGGCGGCCACCCAGGTCTCGGAGCTGAGCTCGGTGAGGCGGTTTCCCAGCGACCGGGTCTGCAAGGTCCAGGCAATCTTCACCAGGTCGGGCTCGGCGAAGCCGGCGAACTCCTTCGGCGGCACCGCCCGGAACACCACATCCGCAAGCCAGGGTTGGCACACTGCTCCTCCCACGTACAGCTCACCCGGCCGCTCCAGCAGGCAGCCCCATCCCAGCGCCTCGAGCTCCGCAACCAGTCCGCGGGGCACCCGCGTGCCCGCGCGCGATCCCATGATCCGCTCGCGCATGCGGAAGATGGTGCGCACCGACCAGATCGACTGCATGTCGAAGGTGCAGGCCACGTCGTACACCAGCGCGGCGGGGGCGCGGACGGTGACGGCGAAGCGCTCGCGAGCGTCGGGGGTGGGGAGGAATGGGTCGAGGGGGCCGGCATGGGGGAAGTCTAGCGCGGATGATCCTGGCGTGACGGAGACTGATGGGTGAGTGATGCGCCTGCCGTACGTTGTCGCGTCCCCGTCACCCTCCACGTCCGCTGGCGAGCCTACCCATGTCGCCCAACCGACTCCCTCTCTGGCGCCGACTCACTTCCATTGCAGTCATCGCTGCAGCCGTGCTGGTGGTGATGGCGTGGAACGGCGGGTCGGAGCCGGCCGCCGCGTCAGCGAGGCGCGGGTTCCCGACTGGGGGTGGTTCCTGTCCCCTGACCGAGACCCAGCAGCTCAACTCGATCAAGGCATTCCAGAAGATGATGCCGGTGTTCCGGCACCCGCGCTGCCTCAATTGCCATGGCATTGTCCAGGATCCGCGCGCCAGTGGAACGCCGTCGTCGCACATGGGCGTGGTCGACCTGTCGTCCGCCGATCCCGCCTCGACCTGCGAGGAGTGCCACATGGATAAGTGGCACCTGGCCCCGGACTGGACTCGCAAGAACGACGCGCAGTTGTGCAGCGACATGAAGATGCGCTTCAGCGGCGCGCAGTTCGGACGGTCGTACCGAACGCCGACGAGCAGGTGGAGGCCGCCCGCAACAATTTCATGCTCGTGGTGCCGGGCCCGGGGTGCACGCTGGACCCGACCTCCCTGGCCGTCTGCGTGATCGCGCGGACGGTCACGGTGCCCGACAACATGGGCGCAACCCAGACGATCACGGAGCGGACGGAGATCAGGTTCTCGCGGCCGTGACCTCACCTTGTGCCGGCGTGTTTGACGCCCCCTCGGGCGGGCCGTACCTTCGAGACTCCTCCCCATCGAGGTCGCACCACCCTGGTCGGGGCCTCACCGTTCGAGCTTGACAGCATTCTCCACGCGCCCGATCCGGCGCACCGCGACGCCGCGTGGAGCGATCTTGTCGCGCGCCACAGCCGCCTGCTCCTCGCCGTGGCGCGGTCGTTCGGCGGCGACCGCGATGAGGCGATGGACCGGTATGCCTATATCCTGGAAAAGCTGTGTGAGGGCGACTATCACCGGCTGCGCGTGTTCCAGGCAGAAGGTCGCGCGACGTTTTCGACCTGGCTTACGGTCGCGGCCCGCCGCCTCTGCCTCGACCATCATCGTTCGCGCTACGGCCGCAGCCGTCCCACGCAGGACGCCGACAAGACGGCCGCGCTCCGCACGGTGCGCCGCCGACTGGCGGATTCGCTCGGGGCCGAGCTGGATATCGACCTGCTCCCCGATGCGCGCGAGGCTGCCGCCGACAACGAGATGATCCGCCGCGAGCGCAACACCCGGCTCGCCGCGGAGCTTGAAAACCTCGCCCCACAGGACCGTGTGCTGCTCGCGCTGCGATTCGAGGATGACCTGTCGGCGTCGAAGATCGCGGGGCTCATCGGCATGCCGACACCCTTCCATGTTCACCGACGGCTCAGGACGGTGCTCGCCAGATTGCGCGCTGGACTCGGATCCCATGGCATCGATGACAGTTCCGGCTGAACGCAGCACGCTTACGTCTCCTGTCCGTGTAATTCAGGCGTACGGGAGCTTCACCACATCTGGAGGTGGAGGTTGAAACCCGCGACGTCGCCAGCCGGAGAGCACATGAACGACCTGACGATTGCCGAGTATCTCGATCGCCGATTGTCCATGCCGGAACGGCAACAGGCGGATATGCACTTGGCCGGCTGCCCGGAGTGCCGCGATGAACTCGCCGAGGTGTACGAGTTCCAGCGCCGCGCGCGCCGTCCTCGGCTCCTGGCCATCGGCGGCCTCGCCGCCGCGGCTGCGGCAATCATCCTCTTCATGGTGCGACCGGTCGCGGGGCCAGTCGAAGAGACGGTTGTGCGCAGCGGCGGGGACCAGGCGGCGATCGTGGCCTATGGGCCGCTCGGTGAGGCGTCCTCTGTCCCGGTCCACTTCGTATGGGGCGCACAGCCGGGTGCCACCACCTATCGGCTCACCGTAACAAGGCAGGATGGAACGACGATCTGGTCTGGCAGTTCGGCTGATACGGCGGTGGCCTTGCCCGACTCCGTCTCCCTGAGCGCGGGAGAACGCTATCGCTGGGTCGTCGATGCCCTGCTCGACGATGGTGCCACTCGGTCTACCGGCCTGCGTGAGTTTCGCGCGATGCCATGACCCGCGCGTGTCGAGCCGTTGCGCTCGGAAGCCTGCTGCTCGGAGCCGCCTGCGGCCCCGCGCGTGACGTGCCCGCCGGGAATCCCACACGCGGTGACCCGGTTGTCGCCTTCCCCGCTGATCCTTCCGTTCTTGCGTCACTCCTCCATGTCGATGCCGACTCCCTGCTTGCCGCGGGACTCGAGATTTACGACCGCGGTGCCTACGACAGCGCCCGCGCCATCTGGCAGGTCGAGCTGGGCCGGGCCCGAAGTACATCGAATCACGCGGCCGAAGCGCGAGTCCTCATGTGGCTGGGACTCGCCGGCCGCAAACTCGGTGACTATGCCGCCTCCCGGCGCGACGGCGAGGCCTCGCTTGCACTGAAGCGACAGCTGGGCCTCGACGCCGAGCTGGCGCAATCGTTCAATGCACTTGGCCTGCTGGCGTGGAACGAGGGGAGGCTCACGGGCGCGCTCGAGTTGTTCGATTCGGCCATGGCGAGCGCGCGGCGGAACGGGGACGCTGCCGGCGTTGCCCGGGCGACGTCAAACATTCCCCTCGTGCAGACGGAGCTCGGTGATTTCGACGGGGCACGGCGCGGGTTCCTGGCAGCGTACGAAGCATGGCATGCCATCGACCATCACCTCAACCAGGGGAATGCCCTCGCAAATCTTGCGATGATCGAGATCCGCCTCGGCAACGCTGCCGCGGCGCTTCCACTCATTGCCGATGCGCAACGCGTGTACGGCGGGGAACACCCGGATGCGGAGGCCAATGCGCTGGGCCAGCGCGCCACCGCATGGATTGCGCTGGGCGACCTGCAACGGGCCATCGCCGACGCCGATTCAGGACTGGCCATCGCGCGGGCATACCACCTCCAGCAGGAATCGGCTGCCATTCTCGAGGTGCTGGCCGACCTCCACCTGCAGGCAGGGGCCCCGCGCCTGGCGCTCGGGCGCCTGAGGGAGGCCGACAGCATTGACGCGGTGCTCGGACTGGCGGTGGAGCGCGGGAACAACCTTCGCCGCTCGGCGGCGATCCTGCTCGAGCTGGGAGAGGCGTCCGCATCGGCGGCGCAGGCGGAGCGCGCGCTCGCCGCCCACCAGGAGGTCGAGGCTCGCGCGGAAATCGTGCAGGACCGCCTGCAACTTGCGCTGGCGCTCTGGCAGAGCGGGGAGAAGCAGCGCGCCGGAAGCGAAGCGGAGCTCGGATTCAGGGAAGCGGTGGCGATCGCGAACCCTGCGGCTATCCGCGATGCGTCGGCCGTCGCGGCGCAACTTGCCCTTCAGGATGGCGACGCGAGGCGGGCGCTTCGCTACGTGTCCGAGGCAACCTCGGCGGAATCCACCAAGGACTGGGCGCTGGCTGATCTTCGGGCAGGAGCGCTCGCCGCGCTGGGCCGGCTGGGCGAGGCCCGCGCCGAAGGGGAGCGCGCCGTCGCGTCGCTCGAGCGCGAGCGCGGCACGCTGTCCGTGGGTCCGCTTCGCTCGGCGTATTTCATGAACCGCGCCGGCCCGTTCTCCCGACTGGTCGCCATTGACCTCGCTCTGGGCGATACGGCAGCGGCGTTTCGGGTGGCTGCGGCGCTGCCCGGGAGAGCGCTGTCGGAGCGACTGGGTGCGCTGGCCGATTCCGGTGGACCGGTGCGCGGTGCAGTGGAGGGCGAGCGGGTGCTGTTCCGCATCGAAGTGCTGGAGCAGGATCTCGCGAGTCTCCAGCCAGCTCCTGCCGATGGGGAGCGGCGCGCCGGCCTTGTCAGGGCACTCGATGGGGCGCATTCGGCCTATGAAGAGGCGCTCGCCCGTGCCACGCTCTCCCCGGGTGATCGCCAGCTGGGTCTGGGTACGGTGAGCCTGTCCCAAGTCCAGTCGCAACTCGCCGATGACGAGGTGTTCGTGACGTTCCTCTCGGGGCCCGAACGCCTCGATCTCTTCGTGGTGCGCCGGCACGCCATCGTTCATGCCGGTATCGCGGTGGCGGCCCGGGATCTCGCGGTCCGGGTTCGCGTGGCGCGCGAACTTCTTGCCGGAACGCCGGGACAGGAGGTGTACGCCGGACTGGGCGAGTTGCACCAGCTCCTGCTGGGCCCGGTCATCGATGCCGGGGCGCTCAGCGGAGCAACGCGGCTGCTCATCGTTCCCCACGGGTCGCTTGCCGCGCTGCCCTTTGCCGCGCTCTGGAATCGGCAGGCCGGACGATTCCTGGTGGAGGACTACGCCGTGACGTACCTGCCGGCCGCCGCGGCACTGAACGACCGCGGGCCGACCCTCGCTCCCACCGATCGCCTCACGGTGTTCGCCCCGTCGCCGGATTCGTTGCCCGGCACCGCCCGGGAAGCGAGGAGCATTGCGCGCTTGCGGCCCGGGGCCCGGATGCGCATCGGGAAGGCTTCGAGCGAACCCGAAGTGCGGCGCGCCCTCGAGGCGGGTGAGCCGGTGCACCTGGCGTCGCATGGTTCACAGAACTCACAGAATCCGCTCTTCTCACGGGTGGTAGCGGGACAGCGCAGCGGTCCGGGGCCCGATCGCGATGGGCGGCTGGACGTGCACGAGATTCTCGGCATCAGGACCACGAGCGCGCTGGTGTTTCTCTCCGGATGTGAGACCGGTCTTGCGACGGGGGGACTGGAGCCGTTTGCTCAGGGCATGGAGGAGGGATCGCTGGCGCAGGCCTTCCTCGTTGCCGGTGCAGGCGCCGTTGTCGCCACGCTTTGGCGGGTGGGTGACGCGGGAGCGGCGGACGTCGCGGAGCGGTTCTATCGGCACCTCGGGCCGGGCGTCTCCGCCGCCGAGGCCCTGGCCCGGTCGCAGCGGGACGTGATCGCGGCGGGGGCCGGGAATGATTGGGCCGCCTATGCCGTCTGGGGCACCGGGGGGCGCAAGACCGGCGCGATTGTCCGTGCAATTGGAGTCAGGCCCTAGAAACGATCGTCCCTCCTCGGGGAGCGCACCATGTGGAATTCAGTGTCGTCCCGGCATCCGTGTGCCCTGGCCGCGATTGCGGCCTTGGCGCTGAGTGTAGTCGCCTGCAATGACGTGCCAGTAACGCCCGACGAAGGGCCGGGGTTCAGTAGTGCCAAGCCTGTCGCCGGTCCGACAGTCACCGCGACGTCGCCTGACACCGCCGTCCAGGACACCACGCTGGATGTCACTGTCTCCGGGACAGGCTTCGACAACGGTTCATCGGCGGAGTGGCTCCTCGCCGGAGTGGCGGACCCGCGCGTCCGGACCAACTCGACCCGTTACGTCTCAGCCGGGTCGCTGGTAGCCAACATCACGATCGCGGCCGATGCGGTGCCGGCAAGGTACGACGTGGCGGTGACCACCTCCGGCGGGAAGAAGGGCATCGGGACCGAGCGGTTCGTAGTGCAGGTGCGGGACCCGAGCGCGATCTTCACTGTCGACGATGCTGCCGGGATGATGGTGACCAGCGATGGCCGCGGTCCCTACGGCGGCAACACCTGCGGGGTGGGTGGCAGGATCTACATCGCGAACGGTGGCGGGGACGCCGTGTTCAATCCCTACCAGACCAGCCCGACCACGAGTCCCCTGTGTGGTGGCTTGGCCAGAGTGGTGAGCATCAATCTCGGCACCCTGGGGCTGCAGTCGGTCTTGGGGACGAACGTGCGGGATGTCGACCACCTCGTGACCAGCCGGGTACAGGATCTCGGCTTCGGCCTGGTGAACTCGAGTGTCTGTATACGGGTGAAATACAACGTCGAGGTGGGCGGGGCAGGTGGCCAGGCGCTCGTGACCTACACTGGGCGCGATGGGCTCGGGCGGCGAACCTGGGTCGCGGAGTCGCGCGCCCCGCATTACGCGGGTTGCTACAAGTCCAAGGGACGTAGCCAGACGTGGGACGGCGTTAAGCGGATCGTCCCGTTTCGGCTGACCATCACGGAGGACTATTCGCATTAGGGTCCATTGAGTCTTGCGGTGCACCGTGGCGCCCGGGGATCTCCCGGGCGCTTTGGTTTGCCCGTCGGCGTTCGGGGAGTCTCCGCAAGAATGACTGGGTGGTCCGTGTCAAGAAGAGGGCATCCATTCTGACCCTGATTCTCGAGAGGCCTCCATGCGCACCATCACGCTCACCCTGGTCCCGCTCCTGTTGGTCGCTGCATGTGCCGACCAGCCGGCTTCCCCCACGACCCAGCCGGAGGGCCTGAGCCTGAAGGCCGGCCAGGGCCCAATCGTGCATAAGGTCTCCGTGGGGGGGCCTGATATCTGCCTCTCGCTCGGGTATGCTCACCCGGGATGCGACGGAAACCTCTCGTTCATCGCGATGCAGCGTGCGGATGGCAGCGTGACCGGACAGATGACCGACCAGTACGGCCCCGCCGATGGCCTGCATGCCACGATCGACTGCCTTCTGGTCCAGGTGATCCCCGGGCGGACCACCTTGGAAGCCTGGGTGGGCGGCGTGGTGACTCGCCCTGCCTATCAGGCCGGCCATCGGATCATTGCCCGGATGCGTGACAACGGCACCTCCGCCAATGATCCTCGTCCGGACGCGTTGAGCAGAGGGATCGTAGACCCAGAGGAAGAAGGGGCCAGCGGCAACTGTCAGGACATGCCTGCGATTGGCCTTGGCCAGATGCCGCAGGGACAGGTGACGATCTGGTAGCGCTTGCTTCCAACAATCCCACAATCCCAGTGAGGTCTCCCATGTTGCGCCCGAGGATACTGGCCACAAGCCTGCTCATGTTCTTCGCCGCCTGCAGTGAAACGCCGGACTCGCCATTGGCCGTGGACGATTTCGCCGCCGCCAAGGCGTCCGATCCCACCGCCACCTGGACATTCCCGGCGGTTGAAACTGGTCTCGGATTCGCCAGTGACGGCCAAGGGGCATACGCCAACGGAACCTGCGTGACCACCCGGATCTTCGCCACGACCGCGGGTTCCAACAGCGGCGACGCGACCATCCAGACCGCCAAGAGCAGGAACTGCACTCGGCGCTTCACCCTGCGCTACCCGGATGCATTCACTGAAGTGGTGCCGAGCTTCAATAATCTCCTGAAGCTGCAGAACACGACGTTCTCGATTCCGATTGGCTCGACCGTCAAGCGCCGGCTGATCGTGGCACCCGGCTCCCTGAACAACAACCCCTCGCGCTGCGGGCGGCTCCTGTTCGGGCCCAATGGCGCCGTGGGTGTTGGCAGCGATAGCGTGAACGTTACCCGGCTCGACGCCAGCACCTGGCAGGTGGCGTCGGCGGGATCGAACCTGGCGCTGTGCGAGTCGACTGGCGCGCTGTACGCGATGCCGGTGAGTTTCACGGTGACGTCGAGCGCGCCCCTGCCGCTTTAGGGGCGTCGGCTGGGCTAGTCCGCGGCCAGCGTGGCGATTTCGAGGCGGAAGGGGCCGGCCTGACGGTCGGAAATCAGCAGGCCGAAGGCGCGGATGCGGGCGGGGTCGAGGGGTGGGGCGCCGGGCACCGCGCGCCCACGGAAGGTGGGGACGAAGGTACTGAGTGGAAGCCGCACGTCCTGCCACTCGCCGGCGTGAGCGGTGAAGCCGGCCTGGTACTGCACGCCGTCGAAGCCGTCATCGGTGCGGACCGTGAGCTTGTAGCGTAGCCCGTCGCCGCGCACGCGGAGCACGAAGGCACGCGCCCCGGCGGTGGGCCACGAGCCCAGTCGGGTGCGCGCCGAAGCGAAGCCACCGCCGCGATCGAGCGAGACGATGCCGTTGAACGCCGCGCCGCCGGGGCACGGCTCCAGGCGGCTCCGCGACACGCCACCCATGACGACGTCATCCACGACGGCCCAGGCGTTCAGTGCGAGGGGCGACGAGAAGTCCACCAGCAGGCGCCGCGATGCCCCTACCTCCACGGTCTCTCGCCGGCCAGGATGAGGGGATCCTCGAAGAAGGTGTCGGACCCGATGCAGCGCGCGCGCCCCGCCCGCTTGGCGGCGAGGAGGCGCGCATCGGCGAAAGAGAGCAGGTCCTTCGGGGAAATGACCATGAGGTCGGCGGGGGTGCCCGCCACCCCCGCGCTGAAGTTGACGGTGAGCTTCCGGTTCCCGCCGAGGTCGATGGGCGAGGCCGCGACTTCCTGTCGCAGAGCCTCGACGCGAAGCAGGGCTGCATCCCGGGGCGTGCGCGGCATGAGGATGACGAACTCCTCGCCGCCGTAACGCGCCACCATGTCGGTGCGCCGCATGGCACGGGCGAGCAGGCCGGCCACCTCGATCAGGGCGCGATCGCCCAGGGCGTGGCCGTACATGTCGTTGATCTGCTTGAAGTGATCGATGTCGAGGATGGCGAGCGAGAGTGGCTGGCGGTCGCGGGTCGTGGCTTCCATCGCGGCGGCCAGGGTGCGGTCGAAATGACCGCGATTGTACAGGCCGGTCAGGCGGTCGCGGGCGGCCAGGTACAACAGGCGCTGCGCCCGGCGAACGATGGTGACTGCGAGCAGCGTGGCAATGCTGAGGAGGATGAGCCGGGTGAAGAGGTCGACGGGGGAGTAGGGTCCGGCATCGGCGTAGTAGCGAGGGTCGGAGAGGTTGTAACGGATGGCCGCATACGCCCAGAGCGCGGCATACTGGCTGACGCCAATGGCGCCCACCACGATACAGATGCGCGCATCGTAGCGCAGGCTGGTGGCGAGGATCGCCAGGAAATACATCTCGAAGGTGACGTTCGAGTTGAGTGCCTGGAGCGGCGAACCGACCATCAGGAAGGTGACCAGCGCGAAGCTGACGAGGGAGACGTCGAGGGTGCTGGACGCGAAGCCGATCCACGGGCGCCAGCGTCCTCGACGGAGCGCGGACCAGATGGCCACCGCCGCGACGGCCCCCACAAGGGTTACGGCGAAGCCGGTGACGTGCATCGGCTTTTCCGGCTCGTTCAGGACGCTGTAGGTAGGGGCGATGAGGAGGAGCGCCATCGCGAGGAGGCGCACCCGGGCGACCACGAATTCGCCCTCGATGCCGGCGGCAGCGAGGGCGGGGTCAGGAGGCGACCAGATCGGCGGCTCGGCGGCGCCATCGGAATAGCTGTCGGAGATGGCGGGCGAGGACATGAACCAAGGTACGCTCAGGAGGGCGCCTTGGGGGAGAGGCGCAGGATTTCCCCGTCACTTGAGTCGACCAGCAGGTAGATGGCCCCGTCCGGACCCTGGATCACGTTGCGAATACGGTGCTTGATGCCGTCCTGGAAGCGCTCCTCGCGGGTGCTGTCGGGGCCGATGACGATGCGCGCGAGTCCCTGCCACGCCAGCGCGCCGGTGAAGAAGCTGCCGCGCCACTGGGGAAAGGCGTCGCCGGTGTAGTAGAGCAGCCCTGAGGGCGCGATGGACGGCACCCAGTACCAGGCCGGCTGCTCCATTCCCGCCTTGGTGGTGCCCTCGCCGATCTTTGCGCCGTCGTAGTTTTTGCCCCAGGTGATCACCGGCCAGCCGTAGTTCTTGCCCTCCTCCGGGTGATTGAGCTCATCACCACCCTGCGCCCCATGTTCGATGGTCCAGAGTTGCCCGGTTTCGGGATGCAGCGTAGCGCCCTGGATGTTGCGGTGGCCGTAGGACCAGATCTCCGGCAGCGCATCGTTGCGGCCAGCGAACGGGTTGTCCGGTGGAATGGTGCCGTCGGCGTTGATGCGGATGACCTTGCCGAGGGTGTTGGTGAGGGTCTGGGCGCTGTCGCGGTACTCAAAGCGGTCGCCGGTGGTAATGAACAGGGTGCCGTCGCGCGCGAAGACGAGGCGCGATCCCCAGTGATTCCCGCCGCTCACCTTGGGCACCTGCCGCCAGATCACCTGCACATTCTCGAGGCCGGCACTGGTGAGCCTGCCGCGCGCCACCGCGGTACCGGCGCCGCCCGGGCCCGCCTCCGAGTAGGAGAGGTACACGAGCTGGTTGGTGATGAACGCCGGATCGAGCGCGACATCGAGCAGGCCGCCCTGGCCCTTCGCGACCACGGGAGGCACGCCCGCGATCGGCGGCGAGAGGGCACCCGCGGGTGAGACGAGGCGCAGCCGGCCCGGCCGCTCGGTGACCAGCGCACGCCCGTCGGGCAGGAAGGCGAGTCCCCACGGGGACTCGAGTCCCTTCGCGTACACGGTGATGTTCGCCGCGGCGAGCGATCCGATGCCAAATGGCGTCTTCTGCGCGTCGGATCTGGCGCACGCCGCCAGGCCGAGCACGAGCGTGATGATCGCCTGATAGCAATGGTGGTGACGTGACATGGCGATCATGGCTCCTGACATACGGCCTCAAGGACGTTACGGAGTCCGCGGCGCGTGCGCTCCGACAGGTGGCCGAAGCACTCTGCATCGGCTTCGTCGGCGAGGCGCTGGAGCTCTGGCACCAGGGCGTCGCCTTTCCGGGTCAGCTCGATCACATGTTGCCGCTGATCCTCCTCCACGATCCAGCGAGCAAGTAGTCCCTTCTCGCGCAACTGGTCAGTGACCTTGGACACCGTGCCCTTGGTCATGCCCAACTCGCGCACCAAGAGGGTCGGCGACGTGCGCCCCAGCCGATAGAGTTCCCGCAGTGCCGCGCACTCCGCGTGGGTGATACCAGCGGCAGCCAGCCTGGTGCGCAGCACCCGCGCAAAATGGCCGGCGCCACGCTGCAGCCAGTAGCCCAGGTCCGACGATCGTCCGGCAAGCGGTAGTCTGGGCGCTCGGCGTGGCACCGTCATGCAGTGAGCTCCGGGTGGGAGGGGCTTGGTGGTCGCGAATATCAGTTTCCATGGAAACTATACCCGCGGCCCCTCAGCCCCCTCCCGGGGGATGAGGAGTGTCAGTGCGCATGCTCGGACGGGACCCACCAGGCATCGACGTGATAGTACCAGACGCCGTCCTTGCCGAGCTTCCAGATGACGAGGTACCTGGCGCTCGCCTTGGTCACCTTGCCGTCCTGGCCCGTCGCATCGAAGGTCGCCAGGCCCAGTTCATAAGCATAGCCGCCGTTCACGTCGAGGCTCTTCGTCTCGAACTTGAGGTTCTTCGCTGTCTTGATCATGCCACCGAACACCGACTCGATGTTGGCAGTGCCCGTCATCGCATCGCTTTCGGGCGGGATGATCATCGCGTTCGCATCGTAGATCTTCGAGATGGCCTTGACGTCACCCCGGTTGGCCGCGGAGGTCCACTCCAGATTGCGGGCGTCGATCGCCTTGCGCACCGTGGCGGGGTTCGGGGCGGCCGGGGCCGCGGCCTGGGCCCGGGCAGCAGCGGGGATCGAGAGCAGGACGGCAAGCAGCACTGCGTTGCGCATGGGTTGACTCCATCAGGGTACGGAAACACGGGAACGGGAAGGTAAAAGGGTGAGGCGTAAGGGGCACCGGCGACCTCAGCGCCTCCGCATAGTCGCAGCGAGCCCGACCGGCGCACTCGCCGGGTCGGCGGGATCGAAACAGACGTCGCACACCCGGTTCATGGCACGGTAGCCGAGCAGTCGCACGTGCGGCGAGCGGTGCTCCGGCCGCACCGGCTCCTCGCGCAGCAGGTCGGTGCTCAGGTACTTCTTGTTCGAGTCGGGAAAGACCGTGGCCACGACCGCAGATTCGCCGAGGTCATCCTGGGCTGCCATCGCGGCGAGGAAATTGGCGCCACTCGAGATGCCCACGGCGAGCCCGAGCTCGCCGGCCAGCCGCTGTGCCATGAGGATGGCATCACCATCATCCACCGCGATGACCCGGTCGAGCTCGTCAAGGTGCACGATCGCCGGAATGAACTCGTCGCTGATGCCCTGGATGCGGTGCCGGCCCACCCGGTGGCCCGTGGAGAGCGTCGGGGAGTTGGCGGGCTCGACCGGATGGAGGCGGATCGACGGACAGACGCTCCGCAGGAAGCGACCGGTGCCCATGATGGTACCGCCGGTGCCGACGCCGGCCACGAAGGCCACTGGAGTGAGCCCCTCGTTTCTCAGTTGGGCCCAGATCTCCGGTCCGGTGGTGCTGAAGTGCGCCGTGCAGTTTTCCTCGTTGGCGAACTGGCGCGGGAGGAATGCGCCGGGTGTGGCCGCGGCAAGCGCTTCGGCGAGGGCGATGGCCCCGAGAAAGCCGCCCTCCTCCTTTGACACCAGCCGGATGGTGGCACCAAAGGAACGAATGAGCGCGATCCGCTCCGCGCTCATCCAGTCCGGCATGAAGATCGTCACCGGATGTCCCAGGGCGCGGCCGACCGCACAAACCGAGATCCCCGTGTTGCCGCTGGTCGCCTCGACGATGAGGCCGCCGGGTTCGAGCGCCCCTGACTCCCGCGCACGGCGAAGGATGTGCAGCGCCATCCGGTCCTTGATGCTGCCGGTCAGGTTGAGGCTCTCCGCCTTGGCGTACAACCGGCGGGGCTCGCCGTGGTTCACGGAGAACTCCACGGCCAGCAGGGGGGTGTTCCCGACGAGCACCCGGAGCCCGCGCAGCCGGTCGGTGGGAGAGAGCATGATGATGCGCTACGCCGCCGGCACGGCCCGCCCGATCACGATGGTGATGTTGTCCGACCCGCCGTCATCGAGGGCGTCCTGCAGGAGCGTCTCGCAGGCCTGCCGGGCCGACGTCATGGCACCCAGCACCTCGCCAATGCGCTCGTCGGCGACATGACGGGTCAGGCCATCGCTGCAGAGCAGGAACACGTTGTGCCACTCGGAGGGGAGCTTGGTGACAATCGGCATGGAGGTCTGCCCGCCGATGGCGCTCGAGAGCACATGCGACAGCCGGGAGCGGGAGGCCTCGGTGGGGGCCATGACGCCGAGGTCCATCAACTCCTGCGCCATCGTCTGGTCGCGCGTCAACTGGGTCAGCACGCCCTTGCGCAGCATGTAGCAGCGGGAGTCGCCCACCTGCAGGAGATAAGTCCAGGGCCACACGCCAAGAAAGAGGGTCAGCGTCGTGGCCATGCTGCGAATGTTCTCGGCTACCGCGTGCTGGCAGACGTGTTCGTGGCATCGGAGGGCGGCCTGGCCGAGCACCTCCGTGAGCGAGGCCTCACTCGGGCCGGCGCCGTAGTAGCACCGCATCGCCTCCGCCACGTACTCTGAGGCAGACTCCACCGCCAGCCGGCTCGCCGCCTCGCCATGCTCGGTACCACCAACCCCGTCCGCCACCATGGCGATGAACGCCAGGCGCTCGTCGCCGACGGGGCCCGCACTGTCAGGCGGAAGGCTGGACAGCTTGACCTCGACGCGCTTGTGCAGCGTCGCGATGAGGAAATTGTCCTGATTCTGCTTCCGGACCTTGCCCTGATGGGTCAGGCCGTAGACGTCGATCTCGGAGTCGTGCGGTTTGCGCATGGCGGCCTGGTCGTTCGGGGCGGCCGGGGCAGCGGGCTCGTGGTCGATACTGGTCATGGCTCCATCCTCCCCTCCCATCTTACCCTGAATCCGGGCCGGGGGTGAGGGGCCGGAGACGGGAGACGGCAGTCGGGAGACGGAAAGAGGAATTGCGGGGGTGGGTACTTTCTGAGTTACTTCATGCGCCTGATATGCACCTCCCTAGAACCATGGACCCATCCTGACCACCAGCGCACGCTCCTGCCCGGCCTGCAGTACCGTCCTGCCGCTCGAAGCGCAGTTCTGCATGCACTGCGGTGTCGCCACCCCCACTGATCCGGGGGTGCCGCCACGCATCGCCGCCACCGGCGCGTTCGAGGTGGCGAAGGTGACGGCGGCGCTGGCGGGGCGCTACAAGGTGGAGAAGGTGATCGGCGAAGGCGGGATGGCCACCGTCTACCTGGCCACCGACCAGAAGCACAAGCGCAAGGTCGCGGTGAAGGTGATGCGGCCGGAGCTTGCCGCCACGCTGGGCGCCGAGCGGTTCCTGCGTGAAGTGGAGATCGCGGGGCAACTGAGCCACCCGCACATCCTGCCGATGTACGACTCGGGCGAGTCGGAGGGACTCCTCTATTACGTCATGCCGTTCGTGCCGGGCGAGACGCTGCGGGAAAAGCTGCAGCGGGAGGGAGCGCTTTCGGTAGAGGATGCGCTGCGCCTGGCACGCGAAGTGGCGGAGGCGCTGGCCTATGCCCACCGCCAGGGCATCGTGCACCGGGACATCAAGCCGGCCAACATCCTCCTCAGTGAGGGCCATGCGCTGGTGGCGGACTTCGGCATCGCGCGCGCGGTGGGCGACGCCGGCGGCGAGCAGCTGACCCGCACGGGCATCGCGGTGGGGACCCCGCAGTACATGGCGCCGGAACAAGCCACCGGCGAGAAGGAAGTGGATGGCCGCGCCGACGTATACGCCACCGGTGCCGTGCTGTACGAGATGCTGGCGGGGGAGCCGCCGTTCACCGGACCGAGTGCCCGGATCATCCTGACACGGAGCCTGACGGAGGCACCGCGCGCCCTCACGTCGGCGCGGCAGGGGTTGCCGCCCGCGCTGGACGCGGTGGTGCAGAAGGCGCTGGCGAAGAACCCGGTGGACCGGTACAGCACGGGCGAGGCGCTGATCGCGGCGATCGACAGCATGCGGCAGGTGGGCACGTCGTCGGGCACCACGTCGGCGGTGACCGCGCCCGCCACCGAAGTCCTGCCCGCGACCACGAAAGCAGTGTCCGCGGCGATGGATGCGATGCCGAAACGCTGGCTGTCGCTGCGCAACCTCGCGATGGCCGGCGCCGCGGCGCTGGTGGTCTGGGCGGTGACGGCCACGGTGATCGCGTCGCGCGGCACGGCACCCGTCGCGAAGGCGGGCAAGTCAGGGAATCGCATCGCGGTCCTGCCCTTCCAGAACCAGGGCGCATCGAGCGACGAGTACTTCGCCGACGGCATCGCCGATGAAGTTCGGGGCAAGCTGTCCGGCATCAGCGGGCTCAAGGTGATCGCGTCGTCGAGTGCCAGCCAGTACAAGGGCACGTCGAAGCCCCCACAGGAGATCGCGAGCGAGCTGGGAGCCGACTACGTGCTGCTGGGGACAGTGCGCTGGGCTAGCAGCGCTGACGGGAAGCGGAGGGTGCAGGTGGTGCCGGAGCTGATCGACGCCCGCTCGGGCGACGTGAAGTGGCAGCAGAGCTTCGACACCGACATCACCGACGTGTTCGAGGTGCAGTCGCAGATCGCCACCCGGGTGGCGGGCGCGCTGGGCGTGGCGCTCGGCGGCAGCGAGCAGGAGCAGGTCACCAAGCGGCCCACCGGCAACGTCGAGGCGTACCAGCTCTACCTCAAGGGGCGCGCCATCCAGGGTGCCGACCCCGCCAGTCTCCGGGAATCAGCCGGGTACCTGGAACAGGCAGTGGCCCTGGATTCCACCTTCGGCGATGCCTGGGCAGCGCTGACGATCTCGTTGAGCCGACTGTATTCGAACGGGTTTGCCAGCGCCACCACGGCCCAGCGGGCGAAGGAAGCACTGGAACGCACCGTGGCGCTCGATCCGAACGCGGCGAGGACGCACCTCGCCGCCGCCCGCTACAACTCGCTCATTTCCAGGAACCGGCAACTGGCGCGCGGTGAAATGGATCTGGCGCTCCGCGCGGCACCGGGCGACGCGGAGGTGCTCTCGGCGGCCGGCCTCGGAGACATGGGCGACGGTGACCTCGGCTCCGCCCTGGCCAAACTGGAGCGAGCCCGGGAGATCGACCCACGCTCCTACATCACGCTCTACAGCTTGTCACAGGTCTACGCCTACCTCAACCGGCCCGCGGACGCAGAGGCGACGGCGTCGGCCGCGCTGCTGGTGCGGCCGGGCGACCTGAACGCGATCCAGTGGGTGGCCATCGGACGGGTGGCGCAGGGAAAGCTGGACGAGGCGCGGGTCGCGATCAGGGCTGCGATCGAGGCAGGCACGCCGGCGCCGGCCATTGCGGCGCACTTCGCGGGGTTCCAGGAAACGTCGTGGATCCTGGACGAACGGGAACGTCAACTGGTATTCCGGCTTACGCCGTCAGCGTTTGACAACGACAGGGCTTTCTGGGGTCAGTCGCTCGCCCTGGCCTACTGGCAGAGGGGCGATGTGGCACGGGCCCGCGCCTATGCCGACTCCGCGCTCGCGCCGTCCAGGGCTCAGGCCGAGGCCGCGCCCAACGATGCCCAGCTTCACGTCCTGTACGGGGTGATGCTCGCGCTGGCCGGTAACGGAGCCGAGGCACGCGCGGCCCTGACCAGGAGCGTTGCCATGTCGCTCGCCGGCACCACACAGCACTACTACATCCTGCTCAACGCCGCGCGGATCGAGACGATCCTGGGCAACAACGATCGCGCCATCGAGTACATCGAAGAAATCAGGAAGGGCGGGGGGTACTTGGCTCCAAAATACCTCGCGCTGGATCCCACGTTCACATCGCTCAAGGGGAATCCGAGGTTTGAGGCGCTGTTGAAGTAGGGCGTGAGGTGAGGACGTGAGGGAGTGTTAGATTGAGCCGGGTCTGTGATTTCGTCACGATTATTTCCGGGGGTTCTTCCAATGTTCGAGCGGCCTGGTTCGCGGTTCCTTCCGGCGTACGCGCTGGCGGCGTCGGCCCTGATTCTCGTTACCGGGCTCGGCGCCTGCGGGAAGGGTGAC
>JANNSD010000082.1:0-4058 GCA_031402225.1 Gemmatimonadota bacterium
CGGGGAAAGGGGAACGCACGCCGGGGTTCCCCGTCGATCCGATGCATCCGTGCGTTCCACGATCCCCTTCGCCGGGCGCCCCATCCCTCCCACACAAAGACCGACTTGCGCCTTCTCTGCTGCTCATATACTGTGAAAACATGAAAAATATCACAGTTACTGTGAGCGATGACCTCTACAAGGCCGCCAGGCTGCGGGCCGCCGAGCGGCAGTCGACCGTCTCGGCACTGGTGCGGGGGTTCCTGGAGGCGCTCACCAACGACGTGAGCGCGCATGAGCGCCTGAGGCAGGAGCAGAACGAAATCATTGCGCGGATACGCGCCGATCACCCCGATTTTGGTGCCGGGGATCGCCTCTCCCGCGATGACATTCATCGGCGCGATGCGATTCGTTGATACGAACGTCCTGCTCTATGCGATCAGTTCGCGCTCCGATGAATCCGCGAAGGCGGAGAGGGCACGCGCCCTCCTGAACGAACCTGACCTGGGGCTCTCGGTCCAGGTACTCCAGGAATTCTACGTGCAGGCTACGCGACCGAGCGCCACGTCGCCCATCGGGCACGATGCGGCGGTGGCATTCATACGGACGCTGGAGCGGTTCGCCCTGCAGGAGCAGACGGCGGTGCTCATGCACGCTGCGTTCGCTACGCGGGCCCGCTACGGGATCAGCTACTGGGATGCCGCGATTGTCGAAGCTGCCCGGATGCTGGGGTGCCATCAGATCCTCACGGAGGACCTGCAGCACGGGCAGGACTACGGCGGGGTTCGCTCGGCAAACCCTTTCCTGTAAACCTGGGGCTCACGCCGACTGCCCATGACTTGCGGACATTCAAGCGGACATTATGGCGGAAGTCGTACTGTTGTATAGGCGGTCATCTGTTGCTATAATGTCACTTATGAGAGATGACAACGCGGACATTATAGCGGACATTTCAATGGGTGAAGACGGGGAGCCCCCCTCCCTCATGGAGCCCCTGCTTGTCTCGGATGCGGGAGCGCGTCGCGCGGGACTACCGGACCTGGCACTCCAGCTCGCCCAGGAGTCCGCGGCATTCCGCTCGAGTCTTCCGCCCGAGGTGGTCCGTTCCGTGGCCGACCTGGTGCGCGCGATGAACTGCTATTACAGCAACCTCATCGAGGGGCACAACACCCATCCCATCGATATCGAGCGGGCACTCCAGAAGGACTACAGTGCGGATCCACGCAAGCGAGACCTGCAGATAGAAGCGACGGCACATGTCGCCGTCCAGCAGTGGATCGACGAGGGGGGTCTCAGGCATCGTGCAACGACGGCAGAGTCAATCATCGAAATCCATCGGCGATTCTACGCGGAACTCCCAGCGGACTTTCTCTGGGTGGGCGATCCTGCGAGTGGCGAGCGACTCCGGGTTCCTCCGGGGGAACTCCGGCAGCGGGATGTGCGCGTCGGCCAGCATATCGCCATCAGCGCCGGAGCCGTTCCGAGATTCCTCGAGCGATTCGAGCTGGGCTACGGCGGACTGGGTACCGCCGACCGCGTGCTGGCCGCCGACGCCGCGCATCACCGGCTGTTGTGGATCCATCCGTTCCCGGATGGCAATGGACGCGTCGCGCGGCTGATGACTCATGCCATGCTGCTCGACGCGCTCGACACAGGGGCCATCTGGTCGGTGGCGCGCGGCCTGGCCCGGAACGAGGCGGCGTACAAGGCGCACCTAGCCGCGTGCGACTCGCCGCGCCGAGGGGACCTCGATGGCGGCGGCAACCTGAGCGAGGTGGCCCTGGCGGAGTTCACCAGCTTCTTCCTCCGGACTTGCATCGATCAAGTGCGGTTCATGCGCCACTTGATCGAGCCCGACCGACTCCGCAGCCGAATACTGGGCTGGGCCAGCGAGGAGATCGCGGCTGGAGTGCTCCCGGTGAAGTCGGGGCAGGTGCTGGAGGCTGCCCTCTATCGCGGGGGGCTCAAGCGCGGGGACATCGGCCCGCTGCTCGGCATTACCGATCGCCAGTCGAGGCGAATCACCAGCGTCCTGCAGGACGTCGGCGTGCTGCAGTCGGATGGCCCCCGTGCGGTCCTTCGGATCGCGTTTCCGGCAACGCTTGCCGCCCGCTGGATGCCGGGGCTGTTTCCGGAGAAGTCCGAAACGCCATACTAGGTGCCGAACTACAGCCGTCGGGATGCGTTGACGATTTTGTAGCAGAAATCGTTGGCGCATCGAGCTTTTCTGCCTATATTGTTCTCCCAAAAGGAGTTACTATGGCAGCCACCAAAGGGATCCGCGTTACAGAAGCCGACCATGAGCGCCTCGTTCGTCTAACCACGCAGACTTCCATGAAGCAGCATGAGGTCATCACGCGGGCGCTGGATATCCTCGAGCGGGAGGTCCTGCTCGACAGCATTAACGCGGGCTTCGAAGCGCTTCAGGGCAACTCCCTGGCGTGGGATGCAGAGCTCGCCGAGCGGGCACTTTGGGACCGCACCAACCCGGACACTGGCTCAGACGGGTGAGCGCGCCAAGGCGTGGGGAAGTGTGGTCGGCACAACTGGATCCGGTGCTGGGGCATGAACAGGGGGGCACGCACCCATGTCTCGTACTCTCGGTGAACCGATTCAACCAGGGGAAGGCTGACCTCGTCGCGGTGCTTCCGATCACCAGCCGTTTCAAGGGCATTGCATCGCACGTGAAGATTCCGGCGGGCGAAGCAGCGCTCATTTCAGACAGTTACATCAAGTGCGAGGAGGTCCGGTGCATCTCGAAGCAGCGACTGACACGTCGGTGGGGGGCGGTCGAAGCAGCAACCATGCGTTCGGTCGAGCAGTTCGTGCGGCTCATTCTCGGCCTCTAGCCGCCACAATCGCCATCGGGCTTTCGCTCGGTGCAGCCGCGGCTCGCGCCAACGCGCAGTCTCGAGCGGCCGCAGGTGGCAGACTTGAAAGCGTGGAGTGAGTGTGTTATACTCATGGTATGAGTAAGCGACTGCAGGTTGTCCTGAGCGACGAGGAGTACCGAGCCATGCAACGCCTGGCGAAGAGCCGCCAGATGACCGTGTCAACATTCGTGCGGGACGCGATCCGGGCGGCGCAGCGCCTGGTGCCGGGAAGCCGACCGGAGCACAAGATCGCCGCCGTGCGCGAGGCGGCGCGGCAGAGCTACCCCACCGCCGACCCGGAGCAGATGCTGGCGGAGATCGAGCGGGGGTACATCGGGCTGCCGGAGCGATGATCTTCGTCGACTCCAACATCCCGATGTACCTGGTTGGCGCCCCCCATGTTCACAAGACGGATTCGCAGAGGCTCCTGGAGCGGGCGATCGCCGACGGCGAGCGCCTGGTGTCGGACGCGGAGGTGCTGCAGGAGATCCTGCACCGGTATGTCGCAATCAACCGGCGCGATGCGATCCAGCCGGCGTTCGACGCGCTGCAGCGGGTGGTGGACGACATTTTCGCGATTGCGCCGGCGGATGTGGAACGCGCCAAGACCATCGTGCAGGGTCATCCATCACTCTCGGCGCGAGATGCGTTGCATGTGGCGACGATGGAGCGGCACCGGGTCACCAGGATCATGAGTTTCAATGTGGGCTTCGACCGCTATCCGGGACTGGAGCGGCTGGGTCGCGTGTAGGGCGGGCGGGCTCGGGGCAAGGGGCGCAAGCATGTCGGGCGGGGCGCCTGGCTCGCGTGGAGGGCCGGTCGGGCGGGGCGCCTGGCTCGGGGAAAGGAGAACGCACGCCGGGGTTCCCTCTCGATCCGATGCAACCGTGCGTTCTACGATCCCCTTCGCCAGGCGCCCCATCCCTCCCGGCCCATCGAGCCCACGCTCCGGGTGGCCCCTGCCCTCCCTGCCATCCCTGCCCTCCCGGCCGAATCGACGGGCCCCTGCCCTCCCGGCCCGGCGGCTATCCTTCCATCCGTCGTCACATCACTGCCGCTGCCTGCCACGGAGAACGACATGAGCCAACGCCTGCGCGGCGTGCTCGCGCCCGTCATTACGCCCTTCCACGCCGACTACTCCCCCGACGCCCCGCGCTTCGTGCGCCATTGCCAGTGGCTGCTGGCGCACGGATGCGACGGTCTGGC
>JANNSD010000083.1:0-5904 GCA_031402225.1 Gemmatimonadota bacterium
TAAAGTGGCACATGAGCTGGGTTCAGAACGTCGTGAGACAGTTCGGTCTGTATCCGTCGTGGGCGTGGGAATGTTGAGGGACGTCGTCTTTAGTACGAGAGGACCGAGACGAAGCGACCGCTCGTGTACGGGCTGTCCCGCCAGGGGCAGCGCCCGGTAGCGATGTCGCGCGGAGATAACCGCTGAAAGCATCTAAGTGGGAAACTCTTCCCAAGATGAACATTCCTGGGGCTTAAGCCCCCTGAAGGGCCGTGGGAGACTACCACGTTGATAGGGCGCAGATGTACGGGTCGCGAGACCTTCAGTCGAGCGCTACTAATCGCCCGTGAAGTTTGATCTCTTCCAGTTTCCTCACACCGAAAAGCACACCATCCGATCCGCCGATTGTAGGGCCGCCCCCTTGGGGCCCAACACTTTCGGCTGGCGACTAGCGCGCAGGGGCCACACCCGTTCCCATTCCGAACACGGCAGTTAAGCCCTGTAGCGCCGATGGTACTACGCTCGAGAGGGCGTGGGAGAGTAGGCCGTTGCCAGCCTTTGAAGCCCGGGATCCCTAAAGGATGCCGGGCTTCTCCATTTTAGGGACTTGAGGACGTGATGGCGTGAGGACGTGAAGTAACGTCATCCTGAGCGAAACCGCGTCATCCTGAGCGATGCCGCGTCATCCTGAGCGAAGCCGCGTCATCCTGAGCGAAGCGAAGGATCGGCTCTGTTGAAACGAACGCCCACCCCAGCGGCCATCTTGAATAGGTGACCGAACTCTCGAGTCTGGCCAGCCGCATCCAGCAGGGCTCCTTGGACGCCCTCGAGGAGCTCTATCGCGCCACCAGTGCGGACCTCCTCCGCCTGGCGACGCGATTGACGGGCGAGCCGGCGGAAGCAGCGGACGTCGTCCATGATGTCTTCGTGGGGCTCCCGGCAGCGCTCGGGCACTACGAGGAGCGGGGCCAGTTGAACGCGTGGCTGAGACGCGTCACCGCCCGCACCGTCATCCAGCGGGTCCGGGCCCGCCGGCGCGCCGACGAGCGCGATGGCCGCTATGCCGCCGAGCGGCCCGGCACCACCGCCGCCACCGACGGCGCTGTCACCGCGGAAGACGCACTCGCACGGCTGCCATTGTCACTGCGGAGCGTCGTCGTGCTCAAGGAACTCGAGGGCATGTCCCACGGCGAGATCGCGAAGACACTCGGCATCTCCGCCACCGCATCAAGACTCAGGTTGTGGCGTGGACTCGAAAAGCTGCGACACCTGCTCGGGGAGGGTGCACAATGATCAACGATCGCTGGCGCTCCACGCGCGCCAGGTTGAATCAGGAAACTGATGACGCCGACACGGCTGGCCTCTGGAGCCGCATCGACGAGAGCCGAAGGGCCGGGAAGTCTGTCGACTTGCCCGCCCGCGACCCGCGGCGCTCCGTGACTCCCGCGCTGCTCGTCGTGTTCGCTGTCGCGGCTGTCCTGGTGCTCGCCACCCTCCGCACCAGCGAAGAGCGAGCGCCGGCGACCCTGCCGTCCGACGACCCTGAGGCATCGGCGCTGCTCCAATGGCTGCCAACACCGGCGCTGGCGCAGTCCGTCGGTGCATCCGCACTGCCACCGATCGATCCCCCCAACATCTCCCGTCTCACCCCGCGCACGCTGGTCTATCGGTACGAGGAAGGCGTGGACGAAATCGTCACTGGGGCCACGGGGACCGATACCGTCACGATCGGGCGGAACACAGTGAACGGCCGCGAGCAGGTTGCGGTGGTTCGGACGGGAAAGAGCGGCGTGGTCAAGACGCTGGAAGTAGTCGACTCCCTGATGCTGGCCGATGACGGAAGCTTCCTCTTCTGGCACTATCAGGTGAAGCGCAACGGAACGGATAAAGTCTGGAGGGTCGCTACGACGTTTCGCACCGACAGCATCACCACCACATGGTGGCGAAGTGGTGGGCGGCCAGCACCAGCCCCCACGACATGGCCGGCCAACATTGGCCCGTACGTCAAGGATCCGCTTGCCGCGATGCTCCCGTCGCTCCCGTTCCGGGAGGGATTTGCGCGTTCGGTCAGCGGCCTGGACCTGGTGCGCGGCACCATGACCCCTGGGTTCGCTCGCTCACTCGAGCTCCGGGTCACCGGAACGCAGTCGATTCGCGTCCCCGCCGGGCGTTTCCGCTGCTGGACCGTCGAACTCACAGCCGTTTACCTGCCGGGCGACAAGCCGCAGGTGAGCCGACTCTGGGTGGACATGGATTCCGGCTCCCTTGTTCGCGCCGTGTGGGGCACCTACAACGGCTTCTTTGAGGAACAGGTCCTGACCGAAAAGCACCTGCCGGAGCCCCAGGGCCGGGATTAGCCCGCCCCTCGCTTCCCCGCGCCTGGTTCCGCTGTGTCCGTTCCTCCTCACGCCGTTTCGGTTCCTCCTCACGCTTTGCAGCTCCTCCTCACTCCTCACGCAGTCGCAGTTCCTCCTCACTCCTCACGCAGTTCCGCTCCAGGTCACGGCGGAGGGCATGGGCAGGGGATGGGCACAGCGGATGTTGTAGCCGCTGGTCAACCCTCAATGAAGGAGCATCGCATGCGTACCCCAGGTCGCTTCCACGCACCGGTTCTGGCCCTCGTCCTGCTCGCGGCAGCGTGCAGCACCGACCAGACCAATCCCACCGAGGACGGCGGTATCGATCCCGCCGAGAGTGCCGCGCGGGCGGATGCAGCGCGTGGAGCGCAGGTGCAGTTGTCGAGTCTCCATGGCATGCGTATCCGGCTGTACCAGTCGAGCTGCGCCACGAACTTCAAGATCATTGAGTTCGTGCCGGTCATTGGCCCGGACGGCAACCCTGTGCTCGGCCCGGACGGCCGGCCGATTCCGGCCCAGTTCACCGTCAGTCTCAGCGGGAAGTGCGACCTGCGGCATTTCGGGGAAGCCTCGCTGACGGGGACGCAGCTGGTCGTGTTCAACCCCGATGGAAGCCAGAGTCTCCACAACGAAACCCAGTACACGGTGGCAGGTGGTGACGTTCTGTACTCCGTCTCTGACGGGACGGGTGCCATGTCACCGACGGACCCGACAACCGTGACTTTCGAGGCATGGGAGCGTTTCACCGGCGGAACCGGCCGGTTCTCACATGCGCGCGGCGGCGCCAAGGCCCGGGGGTCGGCCAATCTGGCGACGTCGCAGGGTGAGTATCGGACGCTCGGTGTGATCGGGTACTAGCGCAGGGCGCGTGAGCGTCGGGGCATCAAGGTGTCGGTGCCCCTGCGCTCTGCGAATTGACTCCTTCAACCTGGTGACCACAATGCGTTCATTCTCGGTCGGACTTGTAGTCGTCACCGCGTTGGCTTCACTCGGTGCGCCAGTGACAGCCTCTGCACAGCAGGACACTGTTGCAGGCCCACGCTTCCGGGAAGCGTTCGCCTCTGTTTCCGAGGGTCGCACCGTCAAGGTGCTTCGATCCTCGGGCACGACCGTGGGCAAGTATGTCGGCATCGTCGGCGACTCGCTCTCGCTCATCGCCAATGATGGCCCGCCAGTGACCTTGGCGCTTGATAGTGTGCATGCGGCTTGGAGTCGCAAGCATCAGGCGGGCAGGGGCGCCCTCATCGGTGGCATTGTCGGCACGGCGCTGGGTGTCGCCCTTGGTCTGTTTGCTCACGGCTACTGCAAGGGGGAGAGCGACGACTGTGGCTCCGCGGGTGGCGTGGCCGTCGTCGGTGGGCTGGGTGCCGGTGCCATCGGTGCTGGTCTCGGCGCGCTCATCGGCGCAGCAATTCCCGTCTGGAAACCGCTGGTGCCACAACAGTGATCTGTCTTGCGCAGCACCAAACGAGTAGCCAAAGGAGGAACACATGAAGCGTCTCATCAGTAAGCTGGGCATAGCCCTCTGCCTGAGCATGACCGCCCTGGGTTGTGGCGGGGATGATGGTCCCGAGCAGGCTCCAAGCATGGTGGGCGAATGGGACTTCATCGGATTCAGCGATGCAGGCGTGGAGGCCACCACCACCGGCACCGTCGTGTTCCGCGCCGACCGTACCATGTCGGTGAACGGCACGGTGACGTATCCCGGCGAGAATACTGAGGAGGTCATTGTCGACGGTACCTACCAGCAGACGGGCAGCAGCCTCGTGCTGACGATTGACGCAGATCCCGGCACCTGGACGATCGCGGCGTCCGGGGCCGAGGTCGTGCTCACCCAGGTCGAAGCAGCTCCAGCCAATACCATCCGACTTCGGCGGCGATGACGGACCGGCGGGAAAGGGCGGGGGAAATCCTCGCCCTTGGTCCCGTCGCCTCCAGGGCCCGCTCACCGCCTACCGCTCACGCTGTTCCTCCTCACGCAGTCTCAGTTCCCCCTCACGCTCTTGCCGCTCCTCCCCACGCAGTTCGACTACTTTCCAGCCATGACACACTGCGGCCATGTCGCGTTGTCCGGCGCCCCCAACGTCGGCAAGTCCTCTCTGCTGAACCGTCTCGTCGGCGTCCACCTCGCCATCGTGAGCCCCAAGGCCCAGGCGACACGCCTCCCCACCATTGGTCTCCGCACCGACGGCGATATCCAGTACATCTGGCACGACCTTCCCGGCCTTCTCGACCCCAGCTACCTCATGCAGGAACGCATGCGCGAGCTCGCCCTCGCGGCACTCCCTCGCATGGATGTCATTCTCCATCTCCACCCCGCCGCCGATGCCCCGGCACCGGCCTTCCGCGACCTCGTCGGTCCCGACACGAAATTCCGCGCACCGGTGCTCGTCGTCTACACCAAGGTCGACCTCGTCCACGCCGATCGTCGCCGCGACCTCGCCCGCGAGGCGCTGGCGATCTCCACCGAGTCTGGCGATGGCATCGAGCACCTCCTCGCCCGGGTCGGCAGCCTCCTCCCGGAGGCGCCATTCGAGTTCGATCCCGACGACGTCGGCACCCAGCCCGTCCGCTTCTTCGTGGTCGAGTACCTCCGCGAGGCCGCCTTCGAGCTCCTTGGCGACGAACTGCCATATTCCTTTACAGCCGAGGTGGAGGAGTTCCGCGAGGGAGACGAGCCGGTGTACATTCGGGCATCATTGTTCGCCGAGCGCGAATCCCAGAAAGGCATGATCATCGGGCAGGGCGGCTCCATGATCAAGCAGATTGGCAGTCACGCGCGCGCTCGGCTTGAGGCATTGTTGGGCCAGAAGGTGTACCTGGAATGTCGGGTCAAGGTCGCGCCACGCTGGCGCAAGAACGAGGCACAGCTGCAGCGCTTCGGCTTTCCTCCTGCGGAACGGAAGAAATGAGTCTCCCCAAGGAGTTGCTCGACATCCTGGTTTGCCCGAAGAGCAAGGCGCCCCTCGAGTACCACGAAGGGCCGCCCGAGGTGCTCGTGTGCCGTGAATCGAAGCTGGTCTATCGCGTCGAGGACGGCATCCCGATCATGCTCATCGAGGAAGCCACCCCACTGGACGATTCGCTCTACCCCTCCGCTAGGTGAGCACTCTCGACTCACGACTCTCGACTCTCGACTCACGACTCACGACTTGTGTCTGACCAGCCCCTGAGCGAGGGCGCCGAGCGCGTCCTGGGTGATGCGCGCGCCGAAGCCGAACGACTCGGCCACGAGTTCATCGGCTCCGAACACCTCCTCCTTGGACTGCTTCGCACGAGCGACCTGGCGCAATCGTCACTCGATACCGCCGGCATCGACCGCGCGGCGCTCGCCACCGTGCTCGAGAGCGGACAGAAGCGGGTGCGCGTGCGCAGCGACGCGCCGCAGGCTGAAGGGGTGCCGTTGTCGTCGCATGCCCGCCGGCTGCTTGAGGCCGCCGCCGCCGGTGACGGACCACTCGAGGGCAAGCTCCTGCTCGCGGCACTCACCGACCGCCGCGGTGCCCTCACTCGTTTCCTCGGCGACAAGGGCATCCCGGCAGACGTCGTGATCGCCGAGGTGGCGACC
>JANNSD010000084.1:0-9191 GCA_031402225.1 Gemmatimonadota bacterium
GAGCCGCTTCTGCTGGTGTGGACGGCGGTGAACCGCATCAACAGCGATGGTGTGGTGCTGGCACCCGAGGAGAGGGTCAGCCTGTTCACCGCGATGAAAGCGGTGACTATCGAGGCCGCGCGGAGCCTGCAGCAGGAGGGGCAGATCGGGACCATCACCGAGGGAAAGCGGGCCGATTTCGTGATCCTGGGGCAGAATCCGTTCAAGGTGGATCCGGTGGCCATCAAGGATGTGCCGGTGATCGCCACCGTGCTCGGCGGCCGGGAGTTCCCGGTGCCCTGACTTAATTCGCCAGGTAGACCGTCTTTCCCTGCTTGATCGTCTCCAGGACCTTGATGTCCTTGATGGCCATGGGGTCGATCTTCAGCGGATTCGCCGACAGCACCACCAGGTCGGCCAGCTTCCCCACTGCCAGCGATCCCTTCCGCGACTCCTCGAAGTGCTGGTGCGCCCCCCAGATGGTGATCGCCTGCAGCGCCTCATACGGCGTAAGACGCTCCTCCGGGCCGATGACGGTGCCGCTGCGCGACACCCGGTTCACGGTGGCCCACATGACGACCATCAGGTTGGGCAGCGCCACCGGCGCGTCGGTATGGCTGGTGGGCATCATCCCGCGCTTCACGGCCGAATTGATGGGGCTGATCCGCATCGCCGCGGAATCGCCCACGATCTTCCGGTACCAGTCGCCCCAGTAAAAGGTGTGCATGGGGAAGAGGGAGGGGATGACCTTCATCCGCTCCAGGGTGTCCAGCTGGTCCTCGCGGACGAACTGCCCGTGGATGAGCACGTTTCGCCGGTCGGTGTTCCCGTATTTTTCGATGGCCGGCCGAAGCGCGTTGATCAACTGGTCGATGGCGGCATCGCCATTGGCATGCGTCAGCAACTGCCAGTTGTTGGCCAACGCGGTGTCCACGATGGCCTGAACCTTCTTGTTGTCCGGGATGGCGGGATAGCCCTTGTATCCCGCTTTTTGGCCGTCGGGGGGGATAAGGTAGGGGATGGTCCTCCAGGCGGTGCGGCCCTGCGGTGAACCATCGAGGGTGAGCTTCAGGCCGCCGACGCGATAGTGCTCCCTGTAGTCGGGGCTGTACCACGGGGTGCGCATGTACTTGTCGGCTGCGTAGTCGATGTAGCTCACCACGTCGATCTTGAGGCGGCCGGATTCGGCGTACTGCACCAGTTGCTCGTGGTTGGCCATCGCCCGGCCTTCCTGGACCGTGGTGTAGCCGAACGACATCGCCAGCTGCTGCGCCTTGTCCAGGAAGAAATTGACCTGTTCCGTTCCCTCCGGGCTGAGACGCAGGAAGAGCGCCGGGACTGCGGCCAGCTCCTCCAGTACACCGTTCGGCTCCCTTGAGCCGGCACGCCGCCGGATGACGCCGCCGGCAGGATTCGATGTCGCCGCCGTAATCTTCGAGAGCTCGAGACCCTTGCTGTTCATCGCCGCGAAGTGTCCCGAGATGTGCACGATCATGATCGGGACATCGGTAGACACCTGGTCGAGGTCGTCCCTGGTCGGGAACCTGCCCTCCGCAAGCACGGCGTCGTCGAAGCCCATCCCAAGGATCCAGCCGTTGGTCATCTTCGTCCCGTTGGCGGCGTGCCAGTCCTTCAGGATCCTGATGATGTCGGGGATGCTGTTTGCGTCGCCGTCAGGGGATGCCAGGAGGTTGGCGGCCACCGCCTGGGCGCCCAGGCCAGCAAAGTGGACATGCCCGTCGATGAGCCCCGGGATGAGGGTGTGGCCCTGCAGGTCGTGCATGGCGGTGGCGCGGCCCTTCAGCTTCTCTGCATCGGCCCGACTCCCGACGAAGGCGATCCTGCCGCCGGTGACGGCGATCGCCTCCGCGTACTTGGCACTGTCACCCGCCATGGTGATGATGTCGCCGCCAGAGTAGATCGTGTCGGCTGGCGAAGACGGCTCCCCCGGTCCGCACCCGGTCATCAGGGCGGTAGCGATCGCGACCGGGAGGACGAGTCCTGGGTGCTTCATGGGGGCGCCTTCGTTTCGGATCGGCGGTTGGCGGCGGCGAACGGGCGAGCAATGCCGCAGATATGTAACCCCCAAAACAGAAGGACGGAATCCGGAGATTCCGTCCTTCTGCTGTGTTCTACTCAGTCTGTCACGCGAAGGGCCTACGCGGGCCAAGTGGGTGGGCGTCGCCGAGTGAGAACGAAAAGCTCAGTGGGGCAGGATTCAGGGGTTAGTTCGCCAGCCATGGCGGCAAAGAGGGCGGCATCGGGGCCGGTGGCGCCGGGATCGAAGTAGACGGCGAGGCTGCGGACGAGCGCGGCGCGGTCGGGGCGGTCGACGGATGCCCATTCCGCAGGCAACTCGGCGGTGCTTCGGCACTCCAGGCGAACCCGGACCGCGCCATCCAGCCAGCAGGACATGCGGCTCAGCTCGTCCAGCAGCTCACTCGTCAGAACCATGCTCTCGCCACCCGAGGTAACGGCACCGAATCGGATGCGCCCCCGCTCATTCCGGCGATGCAGCACCACGCCCCACTTGAAGCTGGGGAGGTCGCGCCGGTGCCACTCCATGATGGTGGCCAGTTGCTCCTTGAACACGTCGACGACCATGGGTGATCTCATCGTAGTCACTCCGGAACGCCGTGCTGTCGTGGATGGGTGCTGCGTTGACAGAGAGGGATGAAGCAGGTTGCAGGCCACAGGCGACTACCGTCGACGGCAGCACCCAACATCATCTAATAAGTAACCTGATAGGGTAGTATATAAGTGCATATAAGGTATCATTTAATGCCTTATCAATACGATGAAAACGTTAATTATGCTCCGGTCCTTCCTCGCGGGTCATTTCGCTGAAGACCGTCGCCAAATCGGGTCTCCACTTCGGCATGCAATACCCTTCACTACGGCGCCTCAGGCTCCACTGTCGGCGCCACCGTCGAATCAGCGGGCGCCGGAACCACCACCCGGTGGAGCACGATATCGGTACTAGTGGCCCGCTCCTCGGGCAGCGCCTTGAGGCTCGCGGGCGCACTGACGACCTCCCACCGGCCCGGGGCCAGGAACTCGCTGAACAGGATGGTGAGCTGGTAGTCCCGAGGCCGGCCGAGGCGGATGAGGAACTGCCCGTCGGGGTTGGTGAAGGCGACGTTGCCGTCGAAGTCGAGCGCTGCCCCGTCAACCGGCTGGCCCAACTCGTCCACCACCCGTCCCACAATCACGAACTTGCCGATCTGGGGTGATATCAGGTTGGGCTGCAGGCCGCCGAACTGGCTCAGGTACAGGAAGGTGGACGCCGTCGCCAGGTAGTTGACCGTGCCGTCCGGCTGGATGACGGTGTTGACGCTGGTGGAGTAGCGTCCCAGTTGCAGCCGGGCCGTGATGCTGAGCACGCTCTTGAACGGGTCGAGCGGCTGGAGCGGTTGCTGGATGATCTGGTAGGAAATCCCAAGGTCGCCGATCGGCGTCATCAGGTCCCCGCCGAACTGGAACGTGGGGTTGCCATTGTTGAACGAGACCATCTGCATGAGGGACAGGCGACGCGAGATGTGTTCGCGCAGGCTGATGATCGGCGTGTTGACATCGGGCCCGACCGAGGGTCGGCTCTGGAGGAGGAACAGCTCGGCGTCCACCCAGCGCCCGAAGGAATATCCCAGGGCGACATAGGTGCTGAGGTTGCTGATCCCCTGCGAGCGGGAGTCGTAGATGCCGGCCTGCGCCTGGACGCCGAAGCGGGAGATGCTGCCATAAACGGTATTGCCGCTGGCCCTCACCGCCGGCGTGGTGTCGGTGGCGCTCTGGAGGAAGTTCTGCCGCGCCGCGCCGAGCGACACCCGGTCCCATGGTTGCCAGTCGACCTGGATGTTTTCCTTGTATGCCTCGGTTTGCGCCGGGTAGGGGAGGTCGGCGCGGCGGAAGTTGTCGCTCAGGGCGACGTACGACGCACGCACCGCGAGGGAGCGCGTCTTGTACTCGAGGGCCGCGGCGCCGTAGGGCGCGTTGCTGCCGATGCCGCCGCTCGCCGCGAGGCCAAGGTTGACCCTGGGGAACCAGGCGATACTGCCAATGGCCGACTGCTTCGAGGCGATGATACCATCGAATCCGAGGTTCACCCGGCGACTGGCCTGGTGCCGGGCGCTCAGCGCGCCAAAGGGGTCATCAAAGGAGTAGGCCTGGAAGAACTGCGAGCCGAAGGCGGCGGCAGCGGACCCGGCGGCGGCCATGACGATGGTGCGCTTCCGCACCCAGGTGTAGCGCACGTCCTGGGTCAGGACGTTGATGCCGATGCTGAAGAGGTCGGTCGCGTAGCGCTGGAGCAGGACGCTCGAGCCGATGCGCAGCGAGTCCTGGTGGAATGAGGTCTGGACGGCCGCGCCGAACTTGAAGCCGCCCTGGTATCCCACGCCGACCCAGCCGGTGTAGTTCGAGGTGTAGAAGTGTACCGACCCGCCGTAACTGTCGTAGAGCGAGGTGCCGCCCGCCTGCAGCTCGATCACCGACTGGGCCGTTGCCCGGGTCGCTCCTGCCGACAGTGCGACCAGGAGGGCCGCGAGGGCACGCGTCGCGCTAGCGCCTCGCGCTGGAATCACGGGCCGCCGTGTCGGCGGGCACGGGGGGTGGCGCCGCGGTCGTGTCGACCACAATGTCGGTGCTGCTGAGGCGGAAGCCGTCGAAGCGCACCTCGACCTTCTGTGGCGGCAGCGTATCGGCCCAGGGCATGCGCATGCGGCGGATGCTCTCGGGGAAGAGGGGGAAGCCGGCGGCCTCCTGCGCCTTCACCTTGTCGGCGCTGGCCACGACGCTCTGCACCCGGCCGAGGCGTGGGCTGCTGTTGGCGAACTCGACGATGATCTGGCGGTCGGCGGGCCGGTAGCGCACCGAGCGAATGGTGATGTCGGCGGCAGTGAGCTTCAGCTTCTGGTAAAGGTAGACGACATGGGGCAACTCGATCCGCAGGTTGATTCCGGTCTCCGTTTTCGATCCGGTGATGCCGTTCCAGACATTGAACCAGTACGGGACGGTATCGGCCTGGGCCTCGTAGAACACGGTGTAGGCCTGGCGCGGCTGCAGCCGGAAGCTGAGCGTCGAGAGCTTGAGCTTGACGTGCGCGGTGTCGAGGGGGACGTCGTAGAGGTCACCGTCTTCGGTGACCTTGAAGCCTTTCGGCTGCAGCACCACCGTCAGCGGGAAGAGAGTCTGGTTGGTCACCACGAACGAACCCCGCGCCTTGACCCCGCGATACTCGGAGATGGGCGGGCTGATCGACTGTGCGGCGAGGCGGGGCTCGGCAGTTGCGAGCAGCAGCACAATTGGAGCGGCGCAGGCCAGGAGCTTCACCAGCGATGTTCTCCGGTCGAGGACGCGGCAACGATAGCCCCGTCGTCGCACGTGGCGCCAGCGTGCCGGTGCGGTGGCCTAGTAGATCACCGCGCGGATGTTGAGGACGCCGGCGTAGGTACCGGCCGCCGTGGGGTAACCCACGAGGTTGAGACGCAGGTCGAGCTGGTCGGTGCGATCACCCTGACGACAGAAGATCAGGAGGCCGCAGAAGCCGGGCCAACGCCAGAGCGCCTGGGTGCCACCGGCCGAGCCGATGCCACCGACGGCGTTGCCGTTAAAGGGAGTCCAGGTGGTGAGCAGCGAGGGATCGCTGCCGGAGGTCCGTCCCTCCACCCGCGACGACGGAATGTTCGCGCTGCCGGTGGTGAGGGCCTGGCCGGGGTTGGTGAAGTAGGCCACCAGCGACAGCGTGCCCCCGAAAAAATAGGGGAGGTTCCATTCGGTGTAGATCTGCACCGGGGTGGGAAACTGGTTGATGGCGTTCGGCGTGAGGCTCGCAATGGTCTGCACCGCGCCCGCCAGCACCACGACGACTAGCCGGTCGGCGGCGGTGGCGGCGAGGGTAATGGGCACCGGTGCGCCGAGGGTACCGGTCTGGGCCATGGCAGCGCGGCCGAACGCACTTGCGAGCAGCAGGCCCAGTGCCATGCCGCTCGCGAGGTACGATCGACGGAACTGCATCGCCGGGTTTCGGCGTCGCTTACTGGACGATGGCGCGGAGGTTCAGCGTACCGGTGTAGATGCCTGCGTTGGGTGACGCCTGACCCACGTAGTCGAGCGCTAGGTCGAGGTTGGTGGTGGCCGTCCCGTTGAGCGGGGTGGCGTTGACGCTCCACAGCTGCTGGGTGCCGCCCGCTACGCCGAGTCCGGACGACGGGCCGCCGGTGAAGGGGGCGAACGCTGCAGCGCCAGTACGACCCACCACGCGGGCCGCGGCGATGTTATTGGCGCCGCTCACGAGGGCTGCGGCGGGGGTGTTGAACCAGCCGACGAGCCGGATGGTGGTGCCGGCGGTGAGGTTCCACGTCGTGGTGACGTTGAACGTCGGGAAGGGGGTCACCACGTTCGCACCAATGGACGCCATGGTCACTGACGCGACGCTGGTGCTGAGCGTGAGGGTCGGGGCCTGGGTGGCATTGAGGATCACGGTCACGGGGCCGTTGGACAGGGTGCCGATCTGCGCCTGGGCGCTGCCAGCCATGAGGGCCAGTGCGCCGACGAGCAGGGCGCGCTTGTACATGCGGTTCATTTCAATTGCTCCTGTTGGTTACTGAACGACGGCGCGAAGGTTGAGTGTGCCGGTGTAGGTGCCGGCATTGGGCGGCAGCTGGCTGGTGTAGTCGAGGCGCAGGTCGAGGTTGGTGGTGGCGAGGCCGTTGAGCGGTGTCGCGGCGACGCTCCAGAGCTGCGCGGTACCGCCAGCGACACCCTGACCGGCGACGGCGTTTCCGGTGAAGGGCACGTAGGCGGTGGCGCCGGTACGGCCGAGCACGCGGGCGGAGGCGATGTTGCCGCCGGGGCCGGTCAGGGCCGAGGCCGGCGTGCCGAACCAGCCGACCAGCACGATGTTGGCGCCCGCGGTGAGGTTCCACGCGGCGGTGACGTTCAGCGACGGAAAGTCGGTGGTCGTACCGGCGTTAATGGCCGCGATCGTGGTGGAACCGGCGCTGGTGCTGAGCGCCAGCGTCGAGCCCTGGGTCGCGTTGAGCACCACGGTCACGGGACCATTCGACAACGTGCCGACCTGGGCGGACGCCGTATTGGCGGCGAGAGCGAGGGCGGCGAGGGCCAGCAGTGAACCGGTGCTGCGCATAGATCGATCTCCCAGGGGTGGTGCGTGTGACGCGAAAGTGGACGGTTGCCGCTCGCGAAGGCGGCATTTGGGTCGAGCTAAGTCAAGGGATGTGCCGGTCCAGGGGCGTTGCGGCGTAAAGGAAGGCGACGGTGACGGGAAACGAGACAGCGGAGAACCAACAGCGGAGGAACCAGGGGCGGAGGGGCGGAGGAACCAGAAGCGGTGGGGCAAATGCGTTGACTGGGGGGATGGGCGGGTCTAACTTCTTCCCCCGCAACAACCTTGGACGGGTGGCCGAGTGGCTCAAGGCGCACGCCTGGAAAGTGTGTATACGGCTCAAACCGTATCGAGGGTTCGAATCCCTCCCTGTCCGTTGATGAGAGTCGCGAGTCGTGAGTCGTGAGTCGTGAGACTTGAGCCAGGAATCGCCGCTTCGGCCCTTGCCGCCGTTGGTTCCTCGCCCCTACCCGCTGCCCGCGCTCGTCGACGAGGGCGTTGACGCCCCGGAGTTGCTGCGCCTGGACATTGCGCACGAGGCGCTCGGGGGCGAACGGGGGGTGTTGGTGGCACTGCCGCCGGCGGCGGTTCGCCATGGGCAGCGATTCCGCGTGGTCTACATGCAGGACGGGCAAAACCTGTTCGACCCCGACACGAGCTTCGCGGGCGACTGGCAGCTCGGTCCCACGCTGGCGCATCACGCACGGCTCGGCACCTACTTCATCGTCGTGGCGGTCTACAACGGCCGCGAGCGGCGGATGACCGAGTACACGCCGTTCGAGGATCCGGTGCGGCTTGGTGGCAGGGCCGACGCGTATCTCTCGTTCCTGACTGACACCCTGAAGCCGCTGGTGGACCGTCAGTTTCCCACCCTGCCGGGCCGGGAGTTCACCTCGATTGCGGGGAGTTCACTGGGCGGGTTGCTGAGTGTCTACGCCCATTTCCGGCGGCCGGAGATCTTCGGGGCGTCGGCGGCGCTGAGTCCGGCGCTCTGGTTCGCCGACGGGGCAATTCATCAGTACATTGGCAGGGCGCCGGCGGTGGGCGGCCGGATCTATGTGGACGTGGGGGTGGAGGAGGGCCCCGACGAGTTGGCAGATGTCCGCCGGCTGCGCGACCAGTTGGTCGCGCGCGGGTACCGTCTTGGTGACACCTTGCGTTACGTGGAGGAAGAGGGGGCCGACCACCACGAATCGCGCTGGGGCGGCCGCTTCCGCGATGCGCTTCCGTTTCTTCTGGGGACCTGACACCACGTGCTTCACGAGCATCATCACTGGCACAGCGCGCAGCTGGGGCGCGAGATGCACCTCGACGTGTGGGGCCACGCCGGCGCCCGGGTGATCGTGTTCCCGACCACCATGGGCACCTGGCGCGAGTGGCCCGACCGGCGGATGCCGGAGGTGCTGTCGGAGCACCTGGAGAACGGCTGGATCCAGATGTACTTCCTGGACCAGGTGCACGACGAGAGCTGGTACGGCAAGCACCTGCACCCGGGCGCGCGGGCGTGGCGGCACCTGCAGTACGACGCCTATGTTCACCAGGAGGTGCTGCCCTTTTCGCAGTCGCGCAACGGCAACCCGTTCGTGATCGCGACCGGGGCGAGCTTCGGCGCCTACCATGCCGCGACGTTCGCCTTCCGTCACCCGGACTCGGTGCACCGGATGATCGGGATGAGCGGGCTCTACGACGTGAAGCACATGACCGAGGGGTACTCGGACCACAACGTGTATGCGGCCAACCCCTTCGACTTTGTGCGGCACGAATGGGACGCCACGCGGCTGGCTGCGCTCCAGCGGATGGACATCATCTTCGCCATCGGGCGCGGCGACCCGTCCTGGCAGAACAACGTGGACCTGTCGTCGATGCTGTGGCAGAAGGGAGTCGGCAATGCGCTCCGGGTGTGGGACGGGCACGCGCATGACTGGCCGTACTGGGAAAAGATGATTCGACAGTATGTGGGAGGGAGTGACTAGACGTGAGGACGTGAAGACGTGAGGACGTGACGTCATCCCGCCTTCCGTCACCATCACGTCATCACGTCATCACGTCCTCACGTTCAGGAGATGAGCATGGCAGAGCCGTTAAAGGT
>JANNSD010000085.1:0-18365 GCA_031402225.1 Gemmatimonadota bacterium
CGCGTCGGTCGCGCTGTCAGCCCAGGGCGTATTTTTCGAATGAGTGATTGTCATGTAGCGCGCACCGGCACGGTACATCACATCGGCGTGATCGTGCGCCAGATGCTGCAGAAGGTGCGCGTCACCGATCCGGGCGACACCGACTTCCTGGAGGGCGAGACGGTCGACAAGCTCACCTTCCGCGAGGACAACGAGCGGACGGTGAAGCGGAAGGGCGGGGCCTCCGTGGCCGAGCCGGTGCTCCTGGGCATCACCAAGGCGAGCCTCACCACGCAGTCGTTCATCTCGGCGGCGTCGTTCCAGGAGACCACGCGCGTGCTCACCGATGCGGCTATCCGCGGCGCCAAGGACGACCTCCTCGGCCTCAAGGAGAACATTATCATCGGGCACCTCATCCCGGCCGGGTCCGGTATCTACCGGTACGCCGAGATCGAACTGGAGCCGCCGGCGGGCTACGAGCCGCCGCCGCCGCCGGTGGTGGAGGAAGTCGTGGTGCCCGCGCCCTTGCTGGTTGGGGCGATGGCCGACGAAGACCTCTAGCTGACACGTTGCCAAAAGCAGAAGGCGCCCGGGAGCGATCCCGGGCGCCTTCTTTCTTTTTGCGCTGCCTGTGCCTGATCGTCTGTCAGCGATCGATGACCCGTATGGTGGTGCCGCGGCTGTCCGTGACGATGATCGGGGTCGTGGACGGCAGCTCGTGGAGCTTCTGCCCTGCCGCGGCGGTGCCCGTGCGCAGCGCCGCCGTCACCGATGGGACGGTGTACGGGTCACTCGGCACGTCGTTGACCACGTACCCCATGTCGCGCAGCGAGGCGCTGGTGATGGCGCTGAGCGGGTTCGTTCCCGCCGACAGGAATCCGGTCATGAGTTCGTTGCCCAGGACGGACTCGCTCCAGTGCCCATCGCGGGTGCCGTCGCCGCAGGCGCCGTCACCCTCGACCGGGACGATGGGGTCGCTGTAGACACCACCCGGCACGAGGGCCGCGAGGAATCCTTGTTGGGACGACTGCCCAATGAACGACGGGGTGGAGGAGGCTGGGCAGGCGCCGACGAGCAGCTGCTTGTCTTCCCAGATGGTACCGAACCCGAACACGTGCGCCATCTCATGCAGGATCACGGCGTCCAGCCCGCTCCCGATGAGCTGGTCGATGTTGTCGCTGTCGAAGACCATGCAGCCCGCAAAGGGGAGCAGGCTGCCATCCCGTACATACACCGGGGTCGCGAGGCCGAGAATGTTGCTGCCCGTTGTCCCGTCGATGGGCCGCACATACACGTAGATGTTCACGTCCCGGATCGTGGTGTTGCTGATCAGCGGAATGCAGGGAATGGTCCCAACACCCGGGATGCCAGTGTTGATGCTGAACGGGCCGATCACGTCGGACCCCGCCAGGACAACGGGGATCAGCCCCCCGACAATGAGCGACTGCCAGCGCACCTTGGCGGCATCGAACGCCGCCTGCACGGCCGGCGCCAGCGCGGGCGCTCCCGGAGGCACGATGAGGTTGACCCTGAAGTTCGAGGCCGGCACTGCGGTCGCCGTGGCGGAAAACGTCAGTGGAGCGGCGGAACCGGCGGTGACACTCAGCGCCTGGGGCCCGGCGACCCCGTAGCGCCAGGAGGGCAGCGCCGCCTGGCCATTCAAGGCGGTCGTGATCGTGCTGTTCGAGAGCGTCCCGCTGCCGCTCGTGATAGCGTAGGTAACCGGTACGCCCTCGGTGGGCTGGGCGAACTGGTTCAGCACCGACACCGTGACCCTCCGGTCCGCGAAGTTGCCCGCGAAGCCGGTCTGGTTGTCGCCATCGATCTTCGTGACGGCCGAGATGACCAGCGGCTGGCCGGTGGCGCTGAAGGTGACGGGCGCAATCGATGTGTTCTGCACGGTGGCGGTCAGCGTATTGACCGTCGCGGTGCCCAGGCGCCAGCCGCCGACTGTCGCCACGCCGACGGCCGCGCCGCTCGAGTTCGTGGTCTGGATGGGAGCGGACACGCTGCCGCCGCCGGAGGCGACGGCGAACACCACGCGCGCCCCGGGAACCGGGAACTGGCCGTCCGTCACCGTCACCGACGGCGCCACCGGCACCAGGCTTTGCTGTACCCAGGTCTGTCCGTCGCCCGAACGCACCACGAGGGTGGACGGGGGGCCGGTGATCGCGTTGGCCGGGATGTTCACCGAGATATTGCCCGCGGCCGCCCTGAGCGTGTTGGGGCCTGGTGTGGGTCCGAGGGTCCAGCCGCCGACGCTGGCGATGCCCTGGGCACTGGTGGTGGCGGTACTCCCCGTGACGGTGCCGCCGCCCGCCGCAGCGCTGAATGTCACGGTGACGCCGGCCATGGGGCCCCGGGCATTCGTGACCACGACGGACGGGGGCGTCGCCACCGGCGTGCCGTAGCGCACCGCCTGATCGGAACCTCCGCTGATGGCGATCGATGTCGGCTGGTCACCGCTCGGGCCGCTATCGCTACTGCAGGCGGCGCCAAGGAGGGCTGCCATGAGCCCCAGGTGCTGGAATGCTCGGCGAACAAGCAGGGAGGAAGCCATTCACGTCTCCAGAAGGGTGCCGGCCATGAGCCCGAACGAATGCCGAAGGAGCACGAGCGCCGGGTGTCGATGCTTGAAAGAAGGCTGCGGCGCGTGCCCCGCGCAAACAGTGACGACGCGCGGCGGTGCAGACGCACGCCGGCCGGAGCCCGCGCGGGGTCGAAGCTGGCCCCATGTCTTGACCTATGGCCCCTGACCCTCTAGTTTGTGCGGTCTGCGCCAAAAACTGGCGCCTCAGGATCGTGGAACATGGAGCGCAAGTCCTAGGAACATGCCGACCATCAATCAACTCGTCCGTCATGGCCGCCGAAGCGTACCGCGCACCGACAAGGCGCCGGCGCTTGATAGCAATCCGTTCCGTCGGGGTGTCTGCACTCGTGTCTACACCACCACGCCGAAGAAGCCTAACTCGGCGCTCCGGAAGGTTGCCAAGGTTCGGCTCACGAACGGGTTCGAGGTGATCGCGTATATCCCGGGCGAAGGGCACAATCTCCAGGAGCACTCGATCGTCTTGATTCGGGGCGGCCGCGTGAAGGATCTTCCGGGCGTGCGCTATCACATTGTGCGCGGCTCGCTCGACTCGGCCGGCGTTGCCGACCGTCGTCGCAGCCGCTCGAAGTATGGCGCCAAGCGTCCGAAGGCCGTCGCCGCCGGAGGTAAGAAGTGAGCCGTCGCACTCGCGCCGTTCGCCGGCCGGTTCCGCCGGATCCGCGGTACGACAGCCAGACCGTGTCGAAGTTCGTGAACGCGCTCATGTACGACGGCAAGAAGGGCCTGGCCGAGGGCGTGTTCTACAAGGCGATGGACCTGATCGAAGAGCGCACCGGCCAGCCGGGCGTCGCCGTGTTCAAGCAGGCGGTGAACAACGCGAAGCCGATGGTCGAGGTGAAGAGCCGCCGGGTGGGTGGCGCGTCGCTGCAGGTGCCGATCGAAGTGCGGCCGGATCGTCGGGCGGCACTCGCCATGCGCTGGTTGATCCAGTTTTCCCGCGCGCGCAGCGAAAAGACGATCTACGAGCGGTTGGCGGCGGAGCTGATCCTCGCCTCGAAGGGCGAGGGGAACACGATCAAGAAGAAGGAAGACACGCACCGGATGGCCGAGGCCAACAGGGCGTTCGCACATTACAGGTGGTGAGCCGTCAGTCGTCAGTATGCAGAAAGTACAGCTGACGGCTTCCTGACGACTGACGACCGACGACTGAAGAGCAGACATCGGGTTATGTGAGGAGTTAGCTCCCCACCTCTGGCCTTCCGAAAACGCATGGGACCTCGAGTGGTCCTCGTCCAGGGCGGTTGCCCGGATGTGCGCGGAGCGATACCACCGGGTTTCCCGGGTTGGTCGCCCCGCTTTTGGCTTGGTGGAGGCGCCGACGGCGCCGGGAAACAGGTTAACGAGAGATATGGCGCGCAATACTCCGCTCGATCGCTACCGGAATATCGGCATCATGGCCCACATTGATGCCGGTAAGACGACCACGACCGAGCGCATCCTGTACTACACCGGGAAGAACTACAAAATCGGTGAAGTGCATGAGGGTGCCGCCACGATGGACTGGATGGAGCAGGAGCAGGAGCGTGGCATCACGATCACGTCAGCCGCGACCACCTGTTTCTGGACGCGTAACGACATCGTGCACCGGATCAACATCATCGATACGCCAGGGCACGTGGACTTCACGGTCGAGGTCGAGCGGTCATTGCGGGTGCTCGACGGCGCGGTGACGCTGCTCGATTCGGTGGCCGGTGTCGAGCCGCAGACCGAAACGGTGTGGCGGCAGGCCGACCGGTACAACGTGCCGCGCATCATCTTCTCGAACAAGATGGACCGCGTGGGCGCCGATTTCGACCGGTGCCTCAGCATGATCAAGGGCCGGCTGACGCGGCATGCCTACCCGATCCAGCTGCCGGTGGGGTCGGGCGAGCTCTTCACCGGGCACATTGACGTGCTGCGCCGGGTCGAGTTCGTGTTCGACGATGAGTCCCTGGGCAAGACGTTCACCGAGATGCCGGTGGCCGATGCCTACAAGGAGCGGGTGGAGCAGGCGCGTCACGACGTCATCGAGGCGGCGGTCGAGCACGATGACGAGCTGATGGCGAAGTACCTGAGCGGTGAGGAATTGTCGCTCGAGGAGATCATGCGGGCCATCCGGAAGGCGACCGTCACCGGCAAGATCGTGCCGGTGCTGTGTGGCGCCTCCTTCAAGAACAAGGGTGTGCAGGCGCTGCTCGATGCCGTCATCGACTACCTGCCGAGCCCGATAGACGTTCCGCCGATGCAGGGGCACCTGCCCCAGCATGACGAGACCTTCGAGATCCGCGAGCCGAGTGACGATGCGCCCTTCTCGGCGCTGGCGTTCAAGGTGGCCACCGACCCGTACGTCGGCCGGCTGACCTACTTCCGGGTGTACTCGGGCTCGCTCAAGTCGGGCAGCTACGTCTACAACGCCACCAAGGACAAGCGGGAGCGGATCGGCCGGCTCCTGCAGATGCATGCGAACAAGCGGGACGAGATCGAGGAAGTGCTGGCGGGCGATATCGCCGCCGCCATCGGCCTCAAGGACACGCGCACGGGCGACACGCTGGCCGACGAGGACCGGCCGGTCATCCTGGAAGCGATGAAGTTCCCGAACCCGGTCATCGACGTGGCCATCGAGCCCAAGTCGAAGGCCGACCAGGACAAGCTCGGCATCGCGCTGCAGAAGCTGGCGGAAGAGGACCCGACGTTCCGGGTGCGCACCGACCCCGAGACGAGCCAGACGATCATCGCGGGCATGGGCGAGTTGCACCTCGAAATCATCGTCGACCGCATGCGTCGCGAGTTCAAGGTCGAGGCCAATGTCGGCAAGCCGCAGGTGGCCTTCCGCGAAACCGTGAAGAAGAAGGTCACGGACATCGAGGGGAAGTTCATCCGGCAGTCGGGCGGCAAGGGCCAGTACGGCCATGTGGTCATCAACTTCGAGCCGACCGAAGTGGGGCAGGGCTTCATCTTCGAGGACAAGGTCGTGGGCGGCGTCATTCCCCGGGAGTTCATCAAGCCGGTGGAGGCGGGCATCCGCGAGGCGCTCGAGAACGGCGTGCTGGCGGGTTATCCGATGGTGGACGTCAAGGCAACGCTCACGTTCGGCAGCTACCACGACGTCGATAGCTCCGAAATGGCCTTCAAGATCGCGGGCTCGATGGCGGTCAAGGAAGCGGCACGGCAGGCGAACCCGATCATCCTCGAGCCGGTCATGGGTGTCGAGGTGGTGTCGCCGTCCGACTTCCTGGGTGACGTCATCGGCGACCTGTCGAGCCGTCGCGGCAAGGTGGGCGGCATGACCCAGCGCGGGGATGCGCAGGTGGTGTCGGCGGACGTGCCGCTGGCGGAGATGTTCGGGTACTCCACCACCCTGCGCAGCATGACGCAGGGCCGGGCGGTGTACTCGATGGAGTTCAGTCACTACGAGGAAGTACCCAAGACAATCGCCGAGCAGATCATCAGCAAGGCGGCTGGCAAGAATTCGAAGTAGTCACGCAGGGTAACCAGGACTGGGATACCGGAGCACAGATCATGGCCAAGGCGAAATTCGACCGTACGAAGCCGCACGTGAACGTGGGTACGATCGGTCACGTGGACCACGGCAAGACCACCACCACGGCAGCGCTGACGAAGGTGTCCGCTGACAAGGGCTGGGGCACGAAGTACATCCCGTACGACGAGGTCGCCAAGGCGTCCGCGTCGCAGGGCCGTCGTGACGCGACGAAGATCCTCACGATCGCTACGTCGCACGTCGAGTATGAAACCCCGAACCGCCACTATGCGCACGTGGACTGCCCGGGGCACGCCGACTACGTGAAGAACATGATCACGGGTGCCGCGCAGATGGACGGCGCCATCCTGGTCGTGTCCGCGGTGGACGGCCCGATGCCGCAGACCCGCGAGCACATCCTCCTGGCCCGCCAGGTGAACGTGCCCTCGGTCATCGTGTTCCTGAACAAGTGCGACCTCGTCGACGACGAGGAGCTGCTCGACCTCGTGGAGCTCGAGGTGCGCGAGCTGCTGACGCACAACAAGTATCCGGGCGACGACGTGCCGGTCATCCGCGGGTCGGCCATGAAGGCGATCGAGGGCGATAAGGTGTGGGTCGATGCCTTCCTCAAGCTGTACGACGCGCTGGACACGTCGATTCCGGAGCCGGTGCGCGAAGTGGACAAGCCGTTCCTGATGCCGGTCGAGGACGTGTTCTCGATCACCGGTCGCGGCACGGTGGCCACCGGCCGTATCGAGCGCGGCAAGATCAAGGTGGGCGAGGAAGTCGCGCTGGTCGGCTTCGGCTCCGAGAAGAAGACGATCTGCACCGGCGTCGAGATGTTCCGCAAGCTGCTGGATGACGGCCAGGCGGGCGACAACGTCGGCCTGCTGCTCCGCGGCGTGGAAAAGAACGACATCGAGCGCGGCATGGTGCTGGCGAAGCCGGGTTCGGTGACGCCGCACAACAAGTTCGAGGCCGAGGTCTACGTCCTGAACAAGGAAGAAGGCGGCCGCCACACCCCGTTCTTCAAGGGGTACCGTCCGCAGTTCTACTTCCGCACGACGGACGTGACGGGCACGGTGGAGCTGCCGGAGGGCGTCGAGATGGTGATGCCGGGCGACAACATCCAGATGGTGATCGAGCTGATCACGCCGATCGCGATGGATGAGGGCCTGCGGTTCGCGGTGCGCGAGGGCGGGCGCACGGTCGGTGCCGGTGTGGTGACGAAGATCCTCAAGTAGTCGTGAGTGACGAGTCGTGAGTCGTGAGAGAACAGCTCACGACTCGCGACCCCACGACTTGTTTACGCGCAGTATTGGCAAGCCCGAAAGGGCCTCTGTCCGGAGACTGAACTGAATGGCACAACGCATCCGCATCCGCCTCAAGGCGTTCGACCACGTGGTGCTGGACCAGGCCGCGGCGGACATCGTGCGCACAGCGGAAAAGACGGGCGCCCAGGTGTCGGGGCCGATCCCGCTGCCGGTCAAGACCGAGCGATGGACGGTGCTCCGCAGCCCGCACGTCGACAAGAAGAGCCGGGAACAGTTCGAGCTGCGCACGCACAAGCGGCTGCTCGACATCCACGACTCGCGGCCGCAGACCATGGACGCGCTGACCAAGCTCGACCTGCCGGCCGGTGTCGACGTCGAGATCAAGGTCGAATAGCCCATGACCAGCGGACTAATCGGCCGGAAGCTCGGGATGACCCGGGTCTTCACGGAGAGCGGCGACGCCGTTCCGGTCACGGTCATCGAGGCGGGTCCCTGCCACGTGCTGCAGGTGCGCACCGGTGCGGTGCAGCTCGGGTTTGGCGCCCGCAAGGAATCGCGCGCCTCGAAGGCCGCACTGGGCCATGCGAAGGCGGCGGGCCTGACGGTGGCGCCCGCCATCATCCGCGAGTTCGAAATTGCGGGCGATGCGCCCGCCGCGGGCCTTGAAGTGAAGTGCGACATCTTCACGGCCGGCGAGCTGGTGAAGGTGACCGGCACGTCCAAGGGCCGCGGGTTCCAGGGTGTGGTGCACCGGCACGGGTTCCACGGCGGCCCGGGATCGCACGGCAACACGCGGCACCGGAAGCCTGGTTCCATCGGTCCGGGCACCGACCCGTCGCGCGTGATCAAGGGCAAGAAGATGCCGGGCCACCATGGCGCGGCGCGGCACACGGAAATGGGCCTGACGGTGGTCAAGGTTGACGCCGATCGGAACCTCCTGTTTGTGAAGGGAGCCGTTCCGGGCGCCCGCAACGGGATCGTCACTGTACGGAAGCAGGGAGGAGCGAGCCGCCATGTTTGAGGCGCCGCATTACTCGCCGGCCGGCGCGAAGCGCGCGGGGGCGTTCGCGCTGCCCGAGCCGCTGTTCGATGGCACGGTGAACGAGCCGGTCCTGCACCAGACGGTGAAGGCCTACCTGAACAACCAGCGGCAGGGCACGTCCGCCACGAAGACGCGCAGCTTCGTCTCCGGCGGCAACCAGAAGCCGTGGAAGCAGAAGGGCACCGGCCGCGCCCGGGCGGGATCCATCCGCGCGCCACATTGGCGGGGCGGTGGTATCGTGTTCGGCCCGCAGCCGCGCGACTACCACACCGAAGTGCCGCGCAAGGTGAAGCAGCTTGCCCGGAAGTCCGCGTTCAACGCGCGGGCGCGTGAGGGCCGGCTGCACGTGGTGGAGAAGGTGACGTTCGAGGCGCCGAAGACGCAGCAGCTGACGGCGCTGCTCGGCAACCTCGGCCTCGAGGGCATGAAGGTCCTGGTGCTGACCAACGGCGCCAACCGGAATGCGTGGCTCTCGAGCCGGAACCTGCAGACCGTGCACGTCATGCCGTATGCCGAAGTGTCGGCCTACGACGTGATCTGGAGCGACGCGCTGGTGGTCGAAGAGGGTGCCATCACGGGTGTCGAGCCGGACATCGCGCCGGAGCCGGAACAGAAGGCGAGCACAGCCCGCGCAGCGGCGAAGGCCGTGAAGGCGAAGGCCGTGAAGGCGGAGAAGGCCGTGGCCAAGGCGACGAAGAAGACCGCGAAGAAGACCGCCAAGGCGCCGGCGGCCAAGAAGGCGGCCAAGAAGGCCGCGGCGAAGCCGGCCAAGAAGCCGGCGCCGAAGAAGAAGGGGAAGTGAGCATGTCACTCGACCTGCGCCAGGTAATCGTGAAGCCGCTGGTCACGGAGAAAAGTTCTGCCGTGTACCAGCTGCAGAAGTCCTATACGTTCGAGGTGCACCCGGCGTCATCGAAGCACCAGATCCGGGAAGCCCTCGAGAAGCTGTTCGACGTGAAGGTGACTGGTGTCCGGACCATGCAGATGCGCCGGAACGAAGTCACCCGCGGCAAGACGCGCGGCACGACGGCGCGCTGGAAGAAGGCCATCGTGACGTTGCGCGACGGCCAGACCCTGCCGGTCTTCGAGGGCTAAATGAGCATTCGTCAATTCCGGCCGATGACGGCCGGCACGCGCTTCCGCTCGGTGTCGGGCTTCGATGAGATCACCCGGGGCACGCCGGAGAAGTCGCTGCTCGAGCCGAAGAAGCAGTCGGGCGGGCGCAACAACACCGGTCACGTGACGTCGCGCTACAAGGGCGGCGGGCACAAGAAGATGTACCGCGTCATCGACTTCAAGCGGAACAAGTTCGGCGTGCCGGGCAAGATCACCGAGATCGAGTACGACCCGAACCGCAGCGCGCGCATCGCGCTCGTGGTGTACGCCGATGGCGAGAAGCGCTACATCCTGCACCCGAAGGGGCTGGAGGTCGGGGCGACGATCACGAGCGGCCCGGGCGCCGATGCGCGGCTGGGCAACGCCCTGCCGCTGGCGGAGATGCCGCTGGGCACCACGGTGCACAACATCGAGCTCAAGATCGGCAAGGGCGGGCAGATGGCGCGCAGTGCCGGCGCCGGGGTCCAGGTGGTCGCCAAGGAGGGTGAGTACGTCACGCTCCGGTTGCGGTCGAGCGAGATGCGCCTGGTGCACGGCCGCTGCCTCGCCACGATTGGTGAAGTGGGCAACGCCGAGCACGAGCTGATCTCGATCGGCAAGGCCGGCAAGAACCGCTGGCTGGGCAAGCGCTCCAAGGTGCGCGGCGTGGCCAAGAACCCGGTGGACCACCCGCTGGGCGGCGGCGAAGGCAAGACCTCGGGTGGACGCCCGCCGGTGTCGCCGTGGGGCAAGCCCGAGGGACGCAAGACCCGGAAGCGCAAGAAGGCGTCGAACCAGTTCATCGCCCGCGGCCGCAAGCGCGGTCGGGCGACCAAGTAAGGGCGGACCGCGATGTCGCGTAGCGTCAAGAAGGGACCGTTCGTCCAGGAGGCCCTGCTCCTCAAGGTGCAGATCCTCAACTCGAAGAACGAGAAGAAGGTCGTCAAGACCTGGAGCCGGGCGAGCACCGTCCTGCCCGAGTTCGTCGGGCACACGTTCGCCGTGCACAACGGGAACAAGTTCGTCCCGGTGTACGTCACCGAGAACATGGTGGGCCACAAGCTGGGCGAGTTTGCCCCGACGCGGCTCTTCCGCGGCCACAGCGGCAAGCTGGTGGCCGACAAGAAGGCGAAGGCGGAATAGCCATGAGCGGACATGCGATCCAGCGGTTGGTCCGGCAGTCGCCGCGGAAGATGCGGCTGGTCGTCGACCTCATCCGTGGCAAGGACGTGAACGAGGCGTACGCCATCCTGCAGTTCAACAAGAAGCTCGCGGCGAAGCAGATCGCCAAGACGCTCAAGTCGGCGGTGTCGAACGCGGAACAGGCGGCGCAGCGCGCGAACGAGTCGTTTGACGTCGATCAGCTCGTGGTCGCGAAGGCGATCGTCAACATGGGCCAGCCGCTCAAGCGGTTTACGGCGGCCGCGCAGGGCCGGGCCACCCCGATCCGGAAGCGGACCAGCCACGTGGAAATTCACGTCGGGCCGCGCAAGGAGAAGAACTAATGGGCCAGAAGACGCACCCTACCGGGCTCCGGCTCGGCATCGTCAAGAACTGGTCGTCGCGCTGGTACGCGAACAAGGACATGCCGGCCCTCCTGAAAGAGGACGAGCTGATCCGCAAGTACCTGAAGCAGCGGCTGGGCCATGCGGCCATTGCCGCCGTGGACATCGAGCGCCGTCCAGGCAAGGTCACCGTCACCGTGCACACGGGCCGGCCCGGTGTGGTCATCGGCAAGCGTGGCGCCGAGGTGGACAAGCTGCGCGATGAGCTGGCCCAGCTCACCGGCAAGGAAGCGGCGATCAACGTCGAGGAAATCAAGCGGCCGGAACTGTCGTCGCAGCTCGTCGCCGAGAACATCGCGCACCAGCTGGAGCAGCGCATCTCGTTCCGCCGGGCCATGAAGCGCGCGGTGCAGAGCTCGATGCGCATGGGCGCGCAGGGCATCCGGGTGCGCACCTCGGGCCGCCTCGGCGGCGCCGAGATCGCCCGGACTGAGGGATACCGTGAGGGGCGCGTGCCGCTCCACACCCTGCGCGCTGACGTTGACTACGCGACGGCGACGGCCAAGACGACGTACGGCACGATCGGGGTCAAGGTCTGGATCTTCAAGGGCGAGGTCGTCGAGGACGTGACGGGCCGCACCTACAGCACGGGAGCCTGATCCAATGCTGGCGCCAAAGCGGGTCAAGTTCCGCAAGCAGTTCAAGGGTCGCACGAAGGGACATGCGACCCGGGGCAACACGGTGGCGCACGGCGAGTTCGCCATCATGAGCCTGGAGCCGGGCTGGATCACCAACCGGCAGATCGAAGCGTCGCGCGTGGCGATGACGCGGGAGATGAAGCGGGGTGGACGGGTGTGGATCCGGATCTTCCCGGACAAGCCCATCACCAAGAAGCCGGCCGAGACCCGCATGGGCAAGGGCAAGGGCAACCCGGAGGGCTGGGTCGCCGTGATCAAGCCGGGCCGGGTGCTGTTCGAGATCGAGGGCGTGACCGAGGAACTGGCGAGGAAGTCGCTGGCGCTCGCCTCCGCCAAGCTGCCCGTGAAGACGCGCTTCGTGAAGCGCGAGGAGATCTAGGTCATGAAGGCGAATGCAGTGCGTGAGCTCTCGAGCGAGGAGCTCCAGCAGAAGCTCGGCGAACTGAAGGACGAGCGGTTCCGCCTCCGGTTCCGGTCGGCCACCGAGTCGATCGAGAACCCGGTCCGGTTCCGGACGATCCGTCGCGACATCGCGCGGATCCTCACCACGCTCCGCGCTCGCGCGGGGCAGGCGTAAGGAGCAGCGGTGGCGACGACAGCGACGGCCTCGACGGAGGCGACCCGCCGGCGGCGGAAGACGCGCCAGGGTCTGGTGTCCAGCGACAAGATGACGAAGACGGTTACGGTGGTCCTGACGCGGCAGTATGCCCACGCGGCCTACGGCAAGCAGATGACGCGGACCAAGAAGGTGAAGGCGCGCAACGATATGGGTGCCCAGGCGGGCGATACGGTGCGCATCATGGAGACACGGCCGCTGGCGAAGACCGTCTGCTGGCGCGTCGTCGAGATCGTCTTGAAGGCGAAGTAGGGGAGCAGCGCAATGATTCAGCAGGAAACGATCCTCCGGATCGCCGACAACTCCGGTGCGCGCAAGGCGCTGGTCATCCGCGTGCTGGGCGGCAGCAAGCGCCGGTACGCCGGGCTCGGCGACCGCGTGGTGGTGGCCATCAAGGACGCCATCCCGACCGGGCAGGTGAAGAAGGGCGACGTGGCCAAGGCGGTGATCGTGCGCACCCGGAAGGAGACCCGCCGCAAGGATGGGTCGTACATCCGGTTCGACGAGAACGCCGCGGTCCTGATCGATGACAAGGGCGAGCCCCGGGCGACCCGTATCTTCGGGCCGGTGGCGCGCGAGCTGCGCGAGAAGCGCTACATGAAGATCGTGTCGCTGGCCCCGGAGGTACTCTGACATGAAGCCGCTCGTCCACAAGAAGAACAAGCGGATCCGTCATGCACCGCCGGTGCGGGTGAAGCTGCACGTCACCAAGGGTGACACGGTGCAGGTCATGTCCGGCGACGACAAGGGCAAGCGCGGGCCGATCATCCAGGTGTACCCGAAGACGGGCCGGGTGGTGGTGCGCGGCGTGAACATGATCAAGAAGCACCAGCGCGCGACCCAGACCACCGAGGGCGGGATCATCGAGCGCGAAGCGGCGATCCATCACTCGAAGGTGATGCTGATCGATCCCAAGACCGACGCGCCGACGCGTATTCGCCGCCGGCGGGACGCCGACGGCACCGTCGAGCGGGTGGGCGTGAAGTCAGGCCAGTCGATTGCGAGGAACCGGTAAGCCATGGCGGAACAGAAGACGAAGGCCCCCAAGGGTGGCGACAAGGGCCAGGCCCAGAGCGGGAAGTCCAAGGGGCGGGGCGAGAAGGTCTCGACGCTGCCGGTGGACCCGGAGCCCAAGGTGGCGACCGGCAAGCCGCGGCTGCAGGCGTACTTCGAGACCACGGTGCGGCCGCGCCTGGCGAAGTCGTTCGGCCTGACCAACCCGCACCAGGTACCGAAGATCAGCAAGATCGTGCTGAACGTCGGCATGGGCGACGCGGGCAAGAACCCGAAGCAGCTCGATGCGGCGGTCGAGGAACTCGCGGCGGTCACCGGCCAGAAGGCCGTGATCACCAAGGCCAAGAAGTCGATCGCCAACTTCGGGCTGCGCGAGGGCATGCCGGTCGGCTGCTCGGTGACGCTCCGGGGCGCGCGGATGTACGAGTTTCTCGACCGGTTCATCTCGATCGCGGTGCCGCGCATGCGCGACTTCCGCGGCCTGCCGAACCGGAGCTTTGATGGCCGCGGGAACTACACCTTCGGCATCAAGGAACAGATGGTGTTCCCGGAAATCGACTACGACAAGGTCGAGAAGATCCACGGGATGGACATCACGATCGTGACCACGGCCGGACGCGATAACCTCGCCCTGGCCCTGCTGCGGGAGTTCGGCTGGCCGTTCCGCGGCGAGACGCCGCAGCGCGCGGCATAGGGGAGAGTACATGGCGAAGACCTGTTGGATCGAGCGGGCCAAGCGGACGCCCAAATTCAAGGTGCGCGCAGTGCGTCGGTGCCAGCGGTGCGGGCGCTCACGTGCTGTGCTGCGCAAGTTCGGCCTGTGCCGTATCTGTTTCCGAGACCTTGCACTCCAGGGAATGATCCCGGGCGTGCGCAAGGCGAGCTGGTAGGGAGATCGAGGACCATGAGCCTGACAGATCCCGTCGCCGACATGCTGACCCGCATCCGTAATGCGTGTCATGCTGGACATCGGCGCGTGGACGTGCCTGTGAGCAAGTTCAAGACTGAGCTTGCCCGCATCCTGCGCGACAATCACTACATCGGCGACTTCAAGGTCCTCGATGATGGCGCGGCCGGCGTGCTCCGGCTGTACCTCAAGTATCACAACGAGCTGCCGGTCATCCGCGAGTTGCGGCGGATGTCGACGCCGGGTCTCAGGCGCTATGTGAAATGCCGCGAGATCCCCCGCGTGAAGAACGGCCTCGGCATGGCGATCGTCTCGACCCCGAAGGGGTTGATGAGCGACCGCGAGGCCCGCACCGCCAACCTGGGCGGCGAACTCGTCGCCCTGATCTGGTAGGGGGCCGACATGTCGCGTATCGGCAGGCGGCCGGTCACGGTGCCGGCGGGCGTCACGCTCACCGTGGCCGGGTCGACGATCACGGTGAAGGGCCCCAAGGGCGAGCTCACGCGCACCCTGAACCCCGAACTCGGCTACAAGCTCGAGGGCACGGAGTTCACGGTGTCGCGTCCGAGCGAGGCGGAGCGGCACAAGGCGCTGCACGGCCTCAGCCGCACCCTCGTGGCGAACATGGTCGAGGGCGTGACCAAGGGCTTCCAGAAGGTGCTCGAGATTCAGGGCGTCGGCTACAAGGCCGAGATGAAGCCGTTCGGGGTGAACTTGATCGTCGGGTATTCCCATCAGGTGCCGTTCAAGGCGCCGGAGGGGATCAAGATCACGGTCGAGAACAACACGGTGGTGAAGATCGAGGGCGCCGACAAGGAGAAGGTGGGCCAGGTGGCCGCCGAGATCCGGTTGGTGCGCAAGCCGGAGCCGTACAAGGGCAAGGGCATCCGGTACCAGGGTGAGCAGGTCCGCCGCAAGGCTGGCAAGACGGGAGCGAAGTAAATGCGCGCCATTCATTCTCCGAAGACGCGGAATGACCGCCGCTATCGCCGCCACCTCCGGGTGCGCGTGCGGGTGGCTGGCACGGCCGAACGGCCGCGCCTCGTGGTGTTCCGCTCGCTGAAGCACATTTACGCGCAGCTCGTCAACGACGACCAGGGCGTCACGCTCCTGGGCGTCAGCGATGCAAGCGAGGGCGTGGACAGCACCACCGCGGGCAAGGTCAACCGGGCCAAGGCTACGGGGAAGCTGCTCGCCGAGAAGGCAAAGGCTGCCGGCGTGACCAGGGTCGTGTTCGACCGCGCCGGGTACCGGTATCATGGACGCGTGCAGGCGGTTGCCGAGGGCGCGCGCGAAGGCGGACTGGAGTTCTAATGGCAGACGAACAGGGGTCGGGGGCTGCGGCTCCCGCAGCGACGGAAACGACTGAGCGTCCCGCGGGCGAGCCGCCGCGCCAGCAGCGCGGTGGCGGTGGTGGGGGTGGCGGCGGACGTGGGCGCGACAACCGCGGCGGTGGTCGTGGTGGCCGCGGCCGCGACCGCGAGCGTGAGCGCGACGGCAACGAGCTGGTCGAGAACGTGGTCGCGATCAACCGCGTGGCCAAGGTCGTGAAGGGTGGCCGGCGCTTCTCGTTCAACGCCCTGGTGGCGGTGGGCGATGGCCGGGGCCGGGTCGGGTTCGCGACTGGCAAGGCCAACGAGGTGTCCGAGGCGGTGCGCAAGGCCGTCGAGGCTGCGAAGCGCAGCATGGTCGAGATCCCGCGGACGGGGTCGACGATCCCGCACGAGGTGATCGGTCACCATGGTGCCGGTGAGGTGCTCCTCAAGCCGGCCGCCACCGGTACCGGCGTCATCGCCGGCGGCGCGGTGCGGTCGGTGCTCGAGTGCGCCGGCATCACTGACATCCTGACCAAGAGCCTGGGCTCGAGCAACGCGCACAACATGGTGCGGGCAACAATGGACGGTCTCCGCCAGCTGGTGTCGGTGCGCCAGGTGGCGAGTGAGCGCGGCATCGAAGTCGACCAGCTCGCCTACAAGCCGCGGCAGGGAGCGTAAATCATGGGTCGTAATCCTGCGGTTGGCCGTCAGGGCCCGGCGTATCATGCGGCCACGATTCCGTCGGAGCAGGACGCTGCGCGCCTCACGGTGAAGCAGATCCGCTCGTCGATCGGGCATGCGGAGACGATGGCGCGCACGCTGCGCGCGCTCGGGCTCCGGCATCATCAGCAGACCATTGAGGTGTCGAACACGGCCTCCGTGCGCGGCATGCTCTTCAAGGTGCGTCATCTCATCGAGGTGACGCCGGTGGAGAAGAACTGATGGCGGACGAGATCAAGCACCTCTCGCTCTCCAACCTGAAGCCGGCCCGGGGCTCGACCCAGTCGCGCAAGCGCATCGGTCGCGGTGTCGGCTCCGGCATCGGCAAGACGTCGGGCAAGGGGCACAAGGGCCACAAGGCCCGTACGGGTGGCTCGACCAACCCCGGGTTCGAGGGCGGCCAGACGCCGCTGTATCGCCGGCTGCCGAAGCGCGGGTTTACCAACCCGTTCAAGGTGACGGCACAGCCGGTCAACCTCCGGAAGCTGAAGAAGCTTGCCGGCCAGGACGTGACGCCGGAAACGCTGTTCGCGGCGGGCCTGATTTCCAAGCAGGGCGTGCCCGCCAAGCTGCTGGCCGCCGGAGACGCCGATCGGGCCTACACGGTGCGTGGCGTGCAGGTGTCGGCGTCCGCGAAGACCAAGATCGAGGCGGCAGGTGGCCGGGTCGAGGCGTAGGTGACGGCACCCAAGGTCCCGGCACTCGCCATTGATGGCGAACTCCGCCGGAAGCTGCTCTTCACGGCGCTTGCCCTCCTGATCTATCGCGTCGGCGCCCATATCGCGGCGCCGGGCGTGAACGTGCAGGCGCTCGCCGACTTCATCCGGAACTCGGGCGCCGCCGGTTTCTTCGGCCTGTACGACATGCTGGGTGGCGGCCTCTCCCGGGCCACCGTCTTTGCCCTCGGCGTCATGCCGTACATCTCGGCGTCCATCATCTTCCAGCTGGCTGGCGGTGTCGTGCCGTCCATCGGCAAGATGCAGAAGGACGAGGAGGGCCGGAAGCGGCTGACGCAGTGGACCCGATACACCACGGTTCTCATCGCGCTCACGCAGGCCTACACCTTCGCGCTCTTCACCGAGTCGATTCCGGGCGCGTTCGCGAACCCCGGTTTCGGGTCGCGGATGATCATGGTGGTGACGCTCACCGCCGGTGCGATCTTCGTCATGTGGCTTGGCGAGCAGATCACGGAGCGGGGCATCGGCAACGGGCAGAGCCTGCTGATCGCCTTCTCGATCCTGGAGCGACTCTGGCCGTCGACCATCCAGCTGGCGAGCTTCGTGAAGGGCGGCGTGGTGTCCCCGATCGGTGTGCTGTTCTACGTGGCCGTCACGGTGGCCGTCATCGCCGCGGTGGTAGCCATGACCATCGCGTCGCGGCGCATCCCGGTGCAGATCCCCCGGAAGGTCATGGGGCGAGGGCGCATTCGTGAGGGCCAGAAGACGTTCATCCCCATCCGGATCATCACCGCCGGCGTCATGCCCATCATCTTTGCCCAGACGATCATCATCGTCCCGGGCACGATCGCGAACTTCATCAAGATCCCGGCCCTCTCGGACATGGCGGCATTCTTCGCCCCCGGGACGGCGGCATACAACATCATCTTCGCCGTGATGATCGTCCTGTTCAGCTATTTCTACACGTCGATCATCTTCAACTCGGTCGACCTGTCCGAGAACCTGAAGAAGCAGGGCGCCTTCGTGCCGGGCGTGCGCCCCGGTGCGGCGACCGCCGACTACATCGATGCGGTGCTGGCCCGGGTGACGCTGCCTGGTTCGCTCTTCCTGGCCGCGATCGCCATCCTGCCGCTGGTGGTGTCACGGCAGCTCGGCATCCAGTCCCAGTTCGGCGGCACCTCGGTCCTGATCGTGGTGGGCGTGCTACTCGACGCGATTGCCCAGGTGGACCAGCACCGGACGCTGCGGAAGTACGACAGCTTCATGAAGACCGGCCGCGTCAAGTTCCGGGGACGGCAGCAGAGATTCATGTAGGTGCGGGGTCGCGCGCTCACCGTCGTGAGTCGTGAGTCGTGAGTTTTGAGTGTGCGGAGGCTGCGGTTGTATAACGACTCGCGACTCACCACATTTTTTTGATACAAGATACCTGGACAAACACCACAATGGCCCACCCC
>JANNSD010000086.1:0-4567 GCA_031402225.1 Gemmatimonadota bacterium
CGCAACAGTCATCCTGAGCGCAACAGTCATCCTGAGCGCAACAGTCATCCTGAGCGCAGCGAAGGATCGTCAAGCCCTCACGTCCTCCCGTCTTCACGTCCGCGGCAGCGCGCCCTCCTCGCCTTCAGCGCCCTGGGCGCAGCCCTGCTCATCGCGTTCGCAGCGTGGCGCCTCACCCGCCCATCCGCCAACGCGACGCCAAAGTCCCTCGCCGTCCTCCCCTTCGAGACCGTGGGCGGCGATACCGCGAACGCCTACTTCGCCGAGGGCATCGCCGATGAACTCACCACCGCGCTTAGTCATGTCCCCGAATTGCGCCTCGCCGGCAAGCGCTCGGCGGCGCGCTTCAGCGGTCGCACCAGCACGGTGCAGGAGATCGGTGAGGCGTTGAACGTTGGTGCGGTGCTCGAGGGATCGGTGCGGCGCGCTGACAACCGCATCCGCGTAAGCGCCGAGCTGACGGGCACGTCTGACGGGCTGGTGCTGTGGAGCGAGACGTACGAGCGCGATGCGAAGGACGTGTTCAAGGTGCAGGACGATATCGCCAACGCCATCGTCGGCGCTCTGCGGGTGCGGCTCACTGGTGGCACTGCGCCTGGTACGACGGCGGCACGAGGCACCAGCGATCTCGAGGCCTACGACCTCTACCTGCGCGGCCTCTATCTCTACCGTCGGCGCGGGCCCGGCCTGGCGCAAGCACGCAAGTACTTCGAGCAGGCCATCGCCCGTGACAGCAATTTTGCGCGCGCGTACGCCGCGCTCACAGCGACGTTGCTGACCACGCCGTACTTCCTGCCCGCTCACATGGGCGAGATGCTGTCGCCGGCGCGCGCTGCTGCCGGGCGGGCCCTCGCGCTCGACGCCAACCTCGCCGATTCCCACGTGGCCATGGGATTCGTGTACGCCGAGTCGTTCGACTGGCCGCAGGCGGAAGCGGAATACCGGAAGGGCATCGCGCTCGACCCTGGCAACGCAGAGTGGCTCTACCGGCTGGGCAACCTGCTGCTGGTCACCGGTCGCACCGACGAGGCGATCACCGTTCTCGAGGCGGCGAAGGCGCGCGACCCGCTCTATTCCGTGGCCGCCTCCTACCTCGCGAAGTCCTATTCGACCGTCGGGCGAAGCGATGAAGCTGTCGCCGAGGGACGGCGGGCGCTCGAACTCGAGCCCAGGGGGATGCCGCAACTGGGCATCCTCTCGCACATCTACAGCGTGGCGGGCCAGCGCGACAGCGCCATTGCCCTTTCACGGAGGCTGCTCGAAGTGACCCCGGCGCCTTCTCGCATTGGCGCCGCCGCGGAGGTCCTCGCCGAGAATGGCCAGACCGCGGAGGCGATGGCACTCGTCCGGAAGCTCGAGGCCATGCCGCCCGGCACGTGGCAGCGGGAATCCGGTCTCGCACTGGCGTATCTCGGACTCGGCGACTCGACGCGGGCGCTGGACGCCATCGAGCAGGCCGCTGCTGGCGATGGCGAGTTGTTCTACGCCAACGTCATTCGCTTGCCTGAATCGGTGAAAGGGCTGAGCACCAACCCCCGCCTCCTCGCCGTCATGAAGCGGTACAATCTGGATCCGGAGAGGTTCTTCCCGGCGCGCCTGAAGTAATGCCATCATGGGCAGCAATGTCGCGTATTCCATCACTCATGTGACGAACCGGTCACGAAACAATGACCAGTCTGTGCCAGTCCGGTTCCGGTAGCGTCACCCCCCCTTTTTGCCGTTGTGCCCACCCCACGCCATTCATACCGTTGATGCATGACGCGATGGCGATCAATCTGGATTTCCGACGTGCACCTGGGCACGCGACACGCCCAGGTGGATGCCCTCCTCGAGTTCCTCAAGGGCACCAGTTCGGACTATCTCTACATCGTGGGCGACCTGATCGACGGCTGGGAACTGAAGCGCAATTGGCACTGGGAGGACAGCTATAACACCCTCATCCAGAAGCTCCTCCGCAAGCAGCGCAAGCACACCCGCATCATCTACGTCACCGGCAATCACGACGAATTCCTCGAGTCCTTTGTCGGGCTGACCTTCGGCAAGCTCAGCCTGGTGAAGGAGGCGATTCACGAGGCGGCCGACGGCCGGCGCTACCTCGTCATCCATGGCCACCAGTTTGACGGCCTGACCCACTTCAATCGACTGCTCGAGCGCCTCGGGTCCCGGCTCTACGACTGGGTGCTCAACCTCAACCAGTACCTCAATCGCCTGCGCCGGCAATTCGGCCTGGGCTACTGGTCCTTCGCGGCGTTCCTCAAGTCCAAGGCCAAGAGCGCGGTGCAGTACGTCACCGAGTACGAGTCCGCCATGCTGAGCCTCGCCGCGGCACACCAGGTGGATGGCATCATCTGCGGCCACATTCACCGGGCCGAGATCCGCGAGATCGGCGGGCTGACCTACCTCAACGCCGGCGACTGGGTCGAGAGCTGCACGGCACTGGTCGAGGACTTCGCAGGCAACTTCAGCCTCATCCACTTCCATGAAAATCCTGTTCACGGTGCAGGGAGAGGGCCGCGGGCACATGACCCAGGCCCTCGCCGTACACCGGAACCTGTCTCGCTGGGAGCATGAGCTGGTGGGCGTCGCGGTCGGCCGGCATGACGACCGGTCGCTGCCCGACTATTTCGTCCACGGTTTCAATGTGCCCCTGACGCTGCTGGACAGCCCCGGCTTCGTGTTCCATGAGAGCCGCGCGATCAACCTGCCGGCCACGCTCGGCGCCACCCTGCGCCGGATGCCCCGCTATCGCGCCAGCATGACCCGGCTTCGCGCGCTGGTCCGCGATACCCGCGCCGATCTGGTGGTCAATTTCTTCGAGCCGCTGACGGGGCTGGTGCAGCTGATCCACCCGCTGCCGGTGCCGGTGCTGGCGATAGCCCACCAGCACATGATCGAGCACCCGGCATACGTGAAGCGGCCCGGCGGCGCGATCGACCGGATGGGCCTCGAGCTCTTCGCGCGACTCGTCTCGGCCCGGTCGTGGAAGCTGGCGCTGTCACTCACACCCGCCGAGGACCTTCCCGCTCGGCGCCTCATGGTCGGGCCGCCACTGCTCAGGCCCGAGCTGTTCGACCTCACGCCCTCACCGGGCGACTACGTGCTGGTGTACCTGGTGAATCACGGGTACAGCGACGACATCCGGGCCTGGCACCAAATCCATCCGGACATCCCCCTGCACTGCTTCTATGATCGCCCGGGCGCGCCGGCCGAAGAGGTGGTCGACCGCACCCTGACGTTTCACCGGCTCGATGGGAAGAAGTTCCTGCAACTGATGGCGGGGTGCCGCGCGGTGGTGAGTACGGCGGGATTCGAGTCGGTGTGCGAGGCGGCCTGGCTGGGCAAGCCGGTACTGGTGGTACCGGTGCAAAATCACGCCGAGCAGATGCTCAATGCCCTGGATGTGGTCGAGGCGGGACTGGGCATCTTCGACAATCAATTCCGGCTCGACCGGCTCGCGGAGCTTCCCGCACAGGTCGATAACACGCGGTTCCGCGACTGGACGCGCCGGAGTGATGAGGTACTGGAGCGGGCGCTGGGGCGCGCCCTGATGGCGGGATCTTGAGACCTTGCCCGTACTGACACCAACTGTCGCGACAGGGTTACGACGCCTAGCCCGAGCGACTCATCCCATCGGATCGCTTCCCGGGCCCGCCATACCGCTTCGACACCGCCGTGTAACGCTCCAAGCCGTCCGACTCGATTGCCCACCACTCCACCGGCTCCAGCCAGAGCGAAGAATAGGTCGTAGCGAGGCGCTGGGCCGATTCCGCCGAATACGGCTCCGGCAGGGTTTCGACCGCGCCTGAGCGAGCGCCCTTGATGACGATGCCCTTCGAAAACCACCGGTCCGTGAGCATAGCAGAAGGTGCAGCCCTGATCGGCCAGTGTCCAGCGGCGCAACGTACCAATTTGGGGGCGGCTAGGGCGAGCCGATCTTGGGCAGACTGGGCAGCGGTGCCACACCCGGCGCCGACGGTGAGGTGCCAGGGCTGGCGAGCTGGGTCGGTCCGACGCGCTTCGCCGGTCGCGGGCGCGGGGCGGACACCCGCGCGGCGGACCCCCTCGCGGCAGTGGGCCGCTGCTGGACCACTTCCAGCGAATCGCGCAACTGCGCCACGGTGCTCGCGAGCGAATCGTGCCGCTGCCGTGCCGCCGCCAACTCCACCGCCACCGTCGAGTCGGCCGGCCCGCGACCCACCGGTTCGGGGCGATTCGTGACCAGCCCGACGGCGAAGAGGCCCGCGGCCGCGCAGGCCAGTGGGACACCCGGCCACGCGCCGATGCCGTCCAGCAGGCCCGGCTTGTCTTCGTACAACCCACCGAACAGCGGCTGGACAGCGCCGCGCGGCTTGGCGGCCGGGGCCGGCGCTGGCGACCGTTCGCGCAGCTCATCCAGCTCCTCCCGGAGCCGCACCGACTGCCGGGCGATCTGTACCACCGCCGCCACCGCTGCTGCGAGGCCACCGATCAGGAGAACCGCACTCAACACGCTCATCGTCGTTCCAGGGTCCGGGACAGTCACGCTGATTTCACCCTGCCCGAATGTGACTACCGCTGTGTCACGGGA
>JANNSD010000087.1:0-7246 GCA_031402225.1 Gemmatimonadota bacterium
GGCTGATGAAAAGGCTGCGTTCAAATTGCCCGATGGCTTCGACATCCAACTCGTCGCGGCGCAGCTGAAATGCTCATTGGAGCGCACAAACGACAGACAGTCTTGAGGCACAGGGGCGACCTTGAGCATCAGACTTAGAGCGTAGGTCTCGCGCTGAGTTCCTCCCTCAACGTTCCGGCAGCAATGACACCTGCATCCTTGAGGGCTTGCTGAAATGCTAAGAGCCCATGCCCACAATTGGGAAACTTTGTGATAAAAGGCGAGAACATCTTCATGAATGTGGTAGGGTCACCGAATAACGTGGTCACAGCCCTAACCGATGCCGGCGAAGCAACCCTCGTTGCCCAATGCTCCGCGGCCAGCCTGAGAGTGATCGGATCACGCTTGCTGAATGAGGTCCACGCGATATCCAAGCCTAGCATCGCACGCTGAAATGCAGCCGAATCGTTAGCAGAAGATGATAGCTTGGGTACGATCTTATACACGTAATCGGACGTCGTCTCGGCGACGGCCACGTAGTATGGCTTATACAGAGTGCGAAAGGCGTGGCGGAATAGTCCCATTTCAGACTATTTGATGAGCTTCAGCGCGTGCTGCTCAGACAGCTCCGGTGCTTCATTCCCCCAAAGCGTCCAATCCTCCCGAGGATGCCGTGCGAACATTTCGAGAAAGGGGCCGGGGGAGCAACGCTCGATCAAGGTGTATTGCTGATCGGGCTTACGCGAATGCTCTCGCTTTCGCGAGGAGATGATGTTCGTCTGTGTCCGCCCAGGCTTTAGCGTGCGATTCTGCTTTCCGCGTACGCCGAACAGCAAGAGCTCAGTAACGTTTCGGAAGTAGAATCCGACCCCTCGTCCGTCAGGACCGCCGTCCTTCCGAACTTTGTACCAGACGATATTTGTCTTGTACTCGAATCCCCACCGACGCATTACTTCCAAGCCTTCGAGGATCAGCGCATTCGGAACCCAGAGATATAGGTGCGCCTTGTCGCGCACCACCTGAGCGACTGGAAGCTCCATGATCTCATCGAGCGGCATAGTACCATATCTGCTCAGCCGCTTGTGTTCAGGTGCCATCTTGCCGGTGCGATTCTGGAACCGCCACGGAGGATCGGCCAGTACCGTCGCGAACCTTCCGGTACCAAGCGCTAGCAGCTCCTCGGCTGCCGAGGGCTTCTCCGCCGCGGGCGAAGTCGCCTTAGGGACACGCTTAGTCTTCGACATAGAGCCTCGGGCTGATTCCAAAAACCATTATCGGACACCCACCCCCTCCACCACCCTGGATGCGAGGCAGCAGCTTACTCATGTGCGTAGTTGAATTGCCGTACGATTTTCCCCGGCCTAGGGTATCGAAAATCTCCTGCAACTCATCACACCTCGTAACAATCACCCCGACGCTTAGTGCCCGCAGTTCGAACAGCAGGCGGAAATTGTTGAGGTCGCGGTCAAAGAAAGGGTCCTTATTGTTCCATTCAATCTCCAACCCCACCCGATTCCGGAAGCAATCGACTTTATGTGTCGGAGAGTCGATCTCAGTCCTATCTATAACGATCTTCGTTGCGAAGGACTTCTCCACCCACCCACGGCCACCAAGTTCAAAGTCGATCCTGGAAGCGATCTTTGACTTCGACCCCCCAGGTTCTGCTATCTCGCTTCGGAGGAGTCGAAACCCGGTGAGGACCTCAACAATGTCCTTCCACTCTGCGGGGAAATCTGCGGCTAGAATAGCGCCAGCGTGACGCCATTCCTTGACTTCGTAGTGCTGCTGGATGAACTCGGGTAGCGCAAAGGTCATGTCTGCCCGGGCTACAGAGGAAGGTAAGGCTTCACTGACTTGAGGTGTAACCAAAAAGTGGCGGCACGTACGCCGCCAGACAAGCGCGAGTTCGCCTCTGGTCGGGGCAAGCTTGACGCGGCCTGTTATTGGTGTTGTAATGAGTCTATCCATTTTATAGGTACTTGCTACAATGGCCCGAGTTCAGCTGAAACAAACGCCTTTTCTCGCCAGTGAAGCGCCTAGCAAAGACGGCGATGAGGAATTCTGGTGGGACGGAGAACCTGAGAAACGGGAGGCGATGGTGTTCCGCACAGATCGGTTTGGTCAGAAATGGGCGCTAGCGCTCGACTCAAGCAGTTGGGTAACGCACAGGGTCGCGGCGGGGCTCCTCAATGTGAGCGTCATGACGATCCACAATTGGGTTCGTCAGGGAAAGTTCTCAGGCGTCAAGCTTCGCAAGTCGGTATCCGTGATCCCACTTCGGGAGGTGGCGAGAATCGCGGAGGAGCGCGGGGTGTTCATCCGGTGGCCCTTCTCCAAGGAGCAGGAGCGCTCATTGAAGGTGGCCTCCTTCAAGAGGAAGGAAGGAGGTGATTAGTGATGCCGACGAAGGCTGAACTGCAGGACGAGCTCGATGAGCTGCGGTCCAAGCTGGAGCAGGCCCGGGAGATCATTGACGATGCTCTGGAGCTTGAGGACGACGAAGACGACGAGGACGAGTAAAACAAAACGAGCTGCAATCGCCTCGCCCGGAAAGCTGCGCGACTGCAACTCGATGATCCAATTCACAGCCAGCGCGCCGCACTAACAGCACTTTGGGATGCGAACTGAGATGCCAACGAATATTGAACCATCGGCCCCGCCCGACAAGCCCTCGCAGGCGCTCCTCTCTGTTGATGAGGCAGCCGCCTATTTGAAGATGTCCAAGAGCTGGCTCTACCAGAGCGACATTCCGTTCGTGCGATTCGGCAACCGCACGAGGCGCTACAGGCGCATTGAGCTGGACCTGTACGTCGGCCAGAGCATTTCGCACGGACAAGGGAGGCCCAAGTGAGCACTGTCTACAGGCGCGCCGATACCTGGTTCATCGCCATTCCGACCGAATCGGGCCGGTGGGTCAAGAGGACTACCGGAACCCGGGACAAGAGCGTGGCCAAAGGCATGGCAAGAATGGTCGATGAACTTGGGCCACGAGGACGGCGTTCATGGGACCTGCTCAACCCAGTAGCACGGGGAGGCCTAACGGTTGGCCAGCTCTACGATGCGTACGCGCAGAATGACCTGGATGGCCTTAGGGAGCGCTTGAACGACGTGGACCTTGAACCTCACGTAGAGCGTTGGATCGGCGCACTGAGGGGTCGCCTCGCGCCCGATACTACCGAGCACTACGAGCTGTACGCTCGCTCGCTCATTGGTGAGGACAGCCGGTTCTCAAGGTCATCGCTCACGAATGCAGTGATAACGCAGTGGCTAGCAGCTCGACCGGTCGGTCGTTCAACGAAGCGCAAGTACCATGCGGCCCTCTCGAGCTTTTGCGAGTATCTCAAGAGCGTTGGAGTGCTGCCGCGCAATCCCATGCGAGATGTAAAAGCGCCACCGCCCGCTCCATCGAGAATGCGTTCGCTGGATCAACAAGACGTTGAACGCCTTATTGCGGCACAACCTCACCCGTACAACGTCATCGCGGCCTTGCTGCATGCCACCGGCATGGAGGTGTCCGTCGCCCTCACTCTAAAGCGTCGGGACGTTGACGTGCTGCGGCGGGAGATACGGGCACGAGGAACCAAGACCAAGTCCCGGGATCGCATCGTCAAGGTTGCAGAGTGGGGCTGGCCGCTTGTGGAGCGGCACATCAGCCTGCTTACCCCGAATGCACTTCTGTTCCCCGGAATCAACCGGTGGACAGCGAGCGACAAGCACCGCGCCACCTGCTGCGATCTGGAGATTGAGGACTACCAGCTCAAAGACTCGCGGCATACATACGCCGTGCGTGCGATTCGTGCCGGTGCCCCATTTGAAGTTGTTGCCCAACAGCTTGGCCACGTAGACACCACGATGGTTGTAAGGGTCTATGGTCGCTTCAAGCCGACAGCCGAGGAAGTGACTGCTTGGGAGAGGCGAGCTGCCCTCCTGGACAAGGATGCCGCCAAGGTGAGGGAGTCTGCCTCCTAGTGCTTGCCCTCCCCGGGATTTCGGAAATCGCGGGGAAAAGCCCGGGAAAAACTCCGGGAAGGGGCGAAAACAACTCCGGGGAAAAGCGTGGGAACGGCACTTTCCCGTATGTGACGGCCAGAGAATCCACCAGTCACACCGGTCACGAGATTGTGGGCGTACTTGTAGGAAAATCTGTAGGGAAGGCTGAAATGAGGTGTTGGTATTTCTGTAGGGAAGCATCGAAGGGCAAAACAAACGCCCCTTCGCTTGGAAGCGTCGGGGCGCGTGCATAGCAGGGGCGGGACTCGAACCCGCGACCCCGACATTATGAGTGTCGTGCTCTAACCACCTGAGCTACCCTGCCGTAACCGTGGTTCATCCTGTGGTTCATCCCCGCAGAACTGAACCGTACCACGCGGGAAACATAAAGTGCCACAACACCTTACAGAACCCAGTCCAAAAGCGGCACGTCATTATGAGTGCCGTGCTCTAACCACCTGAGCTACCCTGCCAAGGGTGGAAAAACCTAATTCCGGACCCCCCGCCCTCCTAGCCCCCGAGCCAGGAGCGCAGCCGCAGCAGCCGGAGCTCGACCGGGTTCTTCGCCCAGTGCTCCCGCAGCACGCGCACCGCCTCCGCCGGCACCGACGTGATCAGGTTGTCCACCCCCATCCCTGCCAATGCGACCATCTGCGCCGGGTCGTTGACCGTCCACGCGAACACCTGACGGCCCCGACGGTGCGCCTGCAGCAGGAAGGCGGGATCAATGAGCCGCTGGCTCACGGCAAAGAAATCCACGTCGAGCCGTTCCGGGTGCTTCACCGGCGTGGCGATGAGGTAGCCCGCCCGGATGCGCGGGGCCAGCCGGCGCACCTCCCGCACGGCATCGTAATTGAGCGACTGGATGACCACGTCGTCCGACATGCCGCGCGCCCGCACCGCCTGCACCACCCGCTCCGTCAGGCGCTGCTCGCCGGGAAAGAACTTGAGCTCGATGTTGAGGCGCGCCCTGCCCTCCACTGCCGCCAGTGCCTCGTCCAGCGTGGGGATGCGCTCGCCGGTGAACTGCGGATCAAAGCGAGATCCGATCTCCGCTTCCTTCACTTCCGCCAGCGTCATCGCGGTGACGCGGCGGGGCACGCCAGCGACGCGCGCGAGGTCGGCGTCGTGGATCAGGACGAGGCCGCCATCCGAGGTTTCCTGGACGTCGATTTCGACATAGTCTGCGCCATCGACAATCGCCTGGCGGATGGCGCTGAGGGAGTTTTCCGGCGCCGCCTTCGCACTGCCCCGGTGCGCCGTGACCTGCACCGGCAGCCGCTTCGCCAGGCTGTCACTCATGCGCCAGGCGTTCACGGCCCCGAGCACGAACAGCACCCCCGACGCCAGCAGCGCAATGCGCGTGGCGTGATCATACCGCAAGACATCGGGCAGGTCGCCGAACTGCTGGAGCCGCATGGTCAGGTCGGGCCGCGAGCCCTCACGCAGCGCATCCCACGCGGTCGCGAACAGCGTGGCGTCGGTTAACGCCATGGCACTGCCGATCAGCGCATTCAGGCCCGTCGACACTGCCACCATCACCACCACGACGATCACGCCCAGCTTGCCGGCACCGGACCCCAGTGCCGTGAGTCCCGCCTGGTGCACCAGCCACGCGACGGCGGAACCGCACAGCGCGCCCGCGCCGAGGATCAGCAGCCAGTAGAGCGCCAGCCTGAGCCAGACGGGGTGCACGATGGCCGCACTCTGCCGGAGCGCCTGCCCCGCAGGCACGCCCTCGAGCGCGGTCAGCGGCACCGCCATGCGCCAGTGCAGCACCCAGTACGCCAGCGTGATCGCCGTCGCCAGGATCACTACGCCCAGCAGCGCGGCCGCTGCGATGGCCGCCGGGGGCTTGAGGTCGAGATAGTAGTGAATATCGCGATTGCGCAGGAACTTCCAGGCCAGAAACCCCGCCAGCGTGAGCATCGGCAGGAGGATGAGGAGCACGCGCCACATCAGCGCGACCGCCAGGCGAAGGAGCGCCGTCATGCTGCTGCCTACCACGTGGTAGGCGTCGGTGGCCGACACGGTGACGCCGTGCAGGTGCCCGACCGCGATCGCCGCGAGACCCGCCTGCTCCATGAGGTACAGGGTCAGCAGGGCCGCCGCAATGAGCCCGATGGTGACGACGCCGCGGGGCGAGAGCGCGAACCGCACGAGCTCGGTGCTGTCGATGACCGGCCGCCCGGTGAGCGTGCGCCCGGCCATGGCGAGCAGCGGCAGCAGGACAACCACCTGCGTCAGGCGAAAAAGGAGCGCGAAGCCCACCAGCGGCAGAGCCCGCGCCTTCACAACGCCGAGGGCCGACGCGAGTAACTCGCTCACGGGCTGCGCGGTGACGCGCCCTCCTCGGCCGGCAGCAACCGGTAGAGGTGCTCACCCTTCCGGATCATGCCGAAGCTCTCGCGCGCCACCCGCTCCTGCACCCGGCGGTCCTTCCGCAGCGCGCCGGCCACCCGGGTAAGCGAGTCCACCGTGTGCTGCAGTTCGGCCACCCGCGACTTCTCCTCCCGCTCCAGTTTACGGATCTTGATCCAGTCGAGCGTGTTGTACTCACCCCCCAGCAGCAGGAAGAGGAACGCGCCCGCCGCCACCGCCCACCCCAGCTTCCGGCTGGCGCTGCTGGCCTGCTTCGCCGGGCTGCTCACAGGTGGTACAAGTCGCGCCCCGGGTAGTGGGCGAGCTCGCCCAGTTCCTCGGCGATGCGCAACAACTGGTTGTACTTGGCCGTGCGATCGGTGCGGCTCGCGCTGCCGGTCTTGATCTGTCCCGCGCCCGTCGCCACCGCGAGGTCGGCGATGAAGGTGTCCTCCGTCTCGCCCGAGCGGTGCGAGATGATCGTGCCGTACTTGTTCCCCTTCGCGAGCTCGATGCACTGCAAGGTCTCGGTGAGCGTGCCGATCTGGTTCACCTTGACGAGGATGGCGTTCGCCACGCCCGACTCGATGCCCCGGCCGAGCAGGTCCACGTTGGTGCAGAAGATATCGTCGCCCACGAGTTGCACCCGCTCATCGAGCCGTTCGGTCAGGAGGGCCCAGCCCTCCCAGTCACCCTCGGCCAGCCCGTCCTCGATCGACACGATCGGGTACCGCTCGCACCACTTCGCGTACAGCTCCACCATGTCCTTCGCTGGCCGCCGGCTGCCGTCGCCCTTCTTAAACACGTACTCGCCGTCCTGGTACAGCTCGGAGGCGGCCACGTCGAGCGCGATGCCGATGTCCTGGCCCGGCTGGAAGCCCGCCGACTGGATCGCCTGCATCACCACGTCGAGCGC
>JANNSD010000088.1:0-19124 GCA_031402225.1 Gemmatimonadota bacterium
GAACTGATCGCGAACCGGCCGGAGACGATGCTGGAGGACGTGGATGCCTTCTCCGACCACCTGATGACGACGGAGCGCGAGGACGGGCTGGTGCACTTCAAGGTGCGCGACCTCGATGCCGCGAACCCGCATGATATCAGCTTCCCCGAGCCGACCTATTCGGTCTTTGCCTCCGACAACTACGAGTTCGTGACACCCGAATTCCGGTTCGTGTACACGTCGATGATCACGCCGACATCGGTGTACGACTACAACGTGAAGACGGGACAGCGCATCCTGCTCAAACAGCAGCCGGTGCTCGGGGGTTACGACCCGGCCAGCTACACGTCCGAGCGCATCTGGGCCACAGCCGGAGACGGGACGAAGATCCCGATCTCCCTGGTGTACCGGAAGGAACTGGTGCGTAACGGCCTGCGCCCGATGCTGCTCGGGGGCTACGGCTCGTACGGGTATCCGAACGACGTGTACTTCTCATCGAACAATGTCAGCCTGCTCGACCGGGGCCTGGTCGTCGCGACGGCGCATATCCGCGGCGGCGGCGAAATGGGCAAGCCGTGGCACGACGGCGGCCGGATGATGACCAAGCGCAACACGTTTACCGATTTCATCGCGGCGTCGGAGTACCTCATCGCCCAGGGCTACACCTCGTCCGACCGGCTGGTGATCACGGGAGGCAGTGCGGGCGGCCTGCTCATGGGCGCGGTCACCAACATGCGGCCCGATCTCTATCGCGCCGTGGTGACGTATGTGCCGTTCGTGGACGTGATGAACACGATGCTCGACGCGACGCTGCCGCTGACGGTGGGCGAGTACCTGGAATGGGGCAATCCCAACGAGAAGGCGGCCTACGACTACATGGCCAGCTATTCACCGTATGACAACGTCTCGGCGCAGTCGTATCCTGCCATCCTGGTGCGCAGTTCGTTGAACGACAGCCAGGTGATGTACTGGGAACCAGCCAAGTACGTGGCAAAGCTGCGGTCGCTCAAGACGGACTCCAACCCGCTCATCTTCAAGATCAAGCTTGATCCCGGCGGACACGGCGGCGCATCCGGCCGCTACGACCGGCTGCACGACACCGCCTTCGACTACGCGTTCATCCTGTCGCAGCTGCCTCCCGCCCCCGCGGTACCGTAGCGCGCCGCCTTACAGGAGCCGGAGGACATCTTCCGGCTTCTCGAGCCAGTGGTCGGGCGTCGACGGTTCGAGGTCGGCCCGGCCAAAGGGTCCCCACAACACTGCCGCTGTCTTGACCCCTGCCGCGCGTCCCGCGTGCATGTCATGCACGCTGTCACCAATGAAGACGGCGCGTTCCGTCCCCACACCCAGGAGTGCCAGCGCCTTCAGCACCGGTTCGGGATGCGGCTTCGGGTTGACCACATCGTCGGCGCCGACGATGTGCTCGATGTACGGCGTGAGGCCGGTGAGGTCGAGGCCCCGGAGCGCACCCTGCCGGTTCTTGCTGGTGACGAGCGCGGTGCGGTGCCCCGCCGCCCGTACCGCGTGCAGCATTTCCGCGATCCCGTCATAGACCGTCACCATCGAGTCGTGGTTCGCCAGGTTGTACTCGCGATAGGTCGCGACCATCGCGTCGATGGCCCCGCTGCCATCGTTCCACTCGGCGAACTGGACGCGGAGCGGGGTGCCGACCCCGCGCAGCCACTCGTCATCGCTGCGCGCCGGGATCCCATGCACCCTGAGCGTGTGGTGATAGCTGTCCAGGATCAACTGCACCGAATCGATGAGTGTCCCGTCGAGATCGAAGAGCAGGGTGTGGTAGCGTGTCATGGGCGCCAAACGTATCGCGTCGCTCGGGGAACGGAAGCTCGCCGTCCCGGATGACAATAAGCCCGCTCAGGCGGGCGCCGAGCAGGCCGCTGCCGGGGGAGGGTGACGGCAGGCCGGGCAGTTTGCGGAGCAACGCCGCATCGCCGGTGGCCGAGAGTTCCTGGATCAGCACCCGTTCGCCGGCGGTATGGCCGCCGCCCACGAAGCGGATGGCGCGCTCGACCAGCGCGAGCGTGGCGCGATCGCGGGCCCGGCCGGCTGGGCGCACCATGGCATAGAGGCGCTGCAGCAGGGTTCGCGCGGTCGCGTCACCGCGGCGCCACCACGCCGCCGCTTCATGCTGGCACAGCAGGCTCCGCACCCCGGCGGCAAGGCAGTCGAGCGCGGCGCGACGCTCCGCGCGGCTGATCGGCGCGGCGGCGTCATTCTGTCGGGCGGCCCAGCGGAGCCGCGGCACGGCATCGGCCTCACTTCCCCAGGTGTGCCCAATGCCAATCGAGAGGAGCGACCGGCCCACGACGATGCCGGGCCCGTCATGCCCGGTCATCTCCATGATCTCGATGCCGGCCAGGAGCCCCGGCTCCGAACCCACGATCACCGCGACGCCGGCGATCCGGGCGCCATCGCCCAGGTCGCGGGCGAGCGCCTCGCGCCAGTGCCAGATGCTCTCTTCGCCGCCGCCCACGCCCACGCGTGCCGGCAACGCACGCTTCCGGTCGAGAATACCGGCGAGTTGCAGCCGCTGCTCGAGTGCCGGCAGGATCGGCACGACATGACTCGTGCTGAGGTGGGCGTTGGCCCCGCGGCGGCTCCGGCCCTCGCGCTGCTCCATGCGCGCCGGTGTCCAGGGCAGGTCGTAGTGAATTACCCGCCGCAGTCGCGCGAGATCGAGTCCCTCGGCGGCGACATCGGTGGTGATGAGATGCTGCGGTGCCAGCGGGCTCACGGGCGCATCAGTACGGAACCAGTCGAGTACCGTGGCCCGCGGCGCGCGCAGTGCGCCGATGCCGGCGGCGGCTCCAGTGCACCACGCGGGACGGAGTGCCGCGAGGCGATCGCGCAGGTAGCGCACCGTGGTGCGCCGGGTGGTGAACACGAGCGACGGGACGGCGTCGGCGAGGAGCGCCCGGAGCCCGGCGGCACGCATGTCATCGACCCGGCAGGCGGCGACCGCCCGGCGCCGGAGCTCGGTGAGGCCTGGCAGGTCGGTGGTCGACAGGATGCACGCGCCAGGCTCCGCCACCATCTCCCACAACACGAGTTGCGTGTCATCGGCGCCGGTGAAGCGACGAACATCATTCCGGCTGACCGTGCGCCCCGCGCTCGAGGCATCCATCGCGTGGAGCAGGAGGCGCTCGTAGGCCGCGGTCGTTTCACCGAGCGCGGCGGGACTTGATGCCGCGGCGCGCCAGAACACGCGCCGGAGCAGCGCCGCCGTCGGGCGGTTGGCCGACAACTCGAGTGCGTCGATGAGGTGCAGGAGGTTGTCGTCGGCGTCGGTCACGAGATCACCAGGTCGCTCAGCGCGGGATGCCCCAGTCCGCTCGCGAGCAGCACGGACAGCGAGCCGATGCCGCTCGCGGCCAGGGCGTCGTCGCGCACGGCCAGCCGCAGCTGTGCCGCCAGGTCGTCCAGCCGATTCACCACCGGGGTGGCCGACAGCAGCAGCGCCCGTCGGCCGAGGAGCCAGGGCGCCACCGCGGCATAGCGTCGCGTGAGCGGGTTCCGGAAGTGGTGACTCTCGTCGATGATCACCATCCCATCGCTCGCGGGGAGCGATCCACGGCTCGCCCGTGCATGTGTCAGGACCATGATGGTCGCGCCGAGTGCCTGTGCCGTGCGGCGCCAGTGCGAGACGAGGGGTGTCGGGACCAGCACACACGTTCCGCCGGTGCCGTTGAGTCGCTGGGCCAGGGCGAGTGCCACCCAGGTCTTCCCGCTGCCGACCGGCTGCGCCAGCAGTGCGCCGCCGTGTCGCTCGAGGGCGTGGACCGCGCGGCGGTAGGCAGCATGCTGTGCCGGCCGAAGCCACTCGGGTGGGTCGATCAGTGCCTCGGTTGGGAGCAGCGTCAGCGCGATCGCGCGGGCAACCGAGTCGACCGATGCCGACGGCCCGGCGCGGAGCGCGGTGGCGCCGGGGTCGTGCACCTGCTGAAGCGATTCAGCGACGATGCGGGGCGATACTGTCGCTGAGCGCATGCCGCTCCTCAAGGGTAAGTGCGAACAGCGCCGCAACCCGCTCATCGATTGCGGCCAGGCCCTCGGCGGAACGGGACGCCGTCGCGAGCCGGCCCAGCACCGTGTCCTCGAGGGCGCCCGGTGGCAGCGGCAGGTCCTCGATGACGCGGGCGTTGAACCTCCGGAAGCCGCTGGCGGCGAGCGGCGAGCGCATGGTGGCCAGGGCCCGGATCCATGTCGAGTTGAGGAGGGCCGCCACCACCTGCGCAGTCCGGGCATCGGCGGTGACGAGCACATAGCAGGTATTCAGGGGAATGAGGGTGGCCGCCCCCGGGCTGGTGAGTGCCACGGCCTCGAGCCGCCGGGCGAGGTCGGGCCACACCACCCGGTGCGCGCCCAGCGCGGCGCGCGTGCGGAACAGGATCCACGGCGGACCATCGCGGTAGTCGGCGCGGCGGGTGAGGCGATCGCGCTGCGACTTGAAGTAGGCGGCGGCGCGCGGAGGCAGCGTACGCAGCGGATCGCCCGCGGCATCGCAGGGCCAGCGGATCCACCTGCCCGACGTGACCTGCCCGGGCTTGATGTCCCGGCCGCGCACCGCGCGGCGCATCAACTGCGGCTCGATGTCAGGCTCGGTGGTGAGGAAGACATCGTCCGCACCGGTCTTCACGCCGAGGCGGCACTGCCAGCGTTCGCGGAAGGGCTGGCACTCTCGCGCCAGGCGTTCGGCGGCGCGACTGACCACGTCGCCGGCCAGCATCCACGGCCCGTCACCCTCGAGCGATGCCTGGGCAACGCCGGGCACGCTCATGTCGAGTGTGGTGTGGACCTGCTGGCCATCGGTCGGCCGCGCCTTCCGGGTCACGAGCGCCATGGGATAGACGGTGGCCTCGAAGGCCTTCGCATCCGCCGGTGGCATGTCCGCCACCGCATGCAGCGTGGTGGTTGTGGCCAGCGCGTGCCGCAGGGTGGATGCGTACCCGGCATGCCGCAGCTTGGCCGGGATGAGCAGCGCCGTGACGCCACCGTCGCGGGTGAGCTCGAGGCCGCGCTCCACGAAGGCGACCGCGAGGTCGGGGTAGTTCTGGTAGCCGCGCCCGGCGGCGGGGCGGAACCAGCGGTAGCGCTCGGCGAGGCGACGGCGCAGTACCGGCGGCAGGGCCTCGCTGCGCACCCACGGTGGATTGCCCACGACCAGGTCGAAACCGCCCCCGGCCATGACGTCAGCGAAGTGCACGGCGTAGTCGAAGGTGGGCAGGCCGCCATCGCGCGCCAGGCGCCGCCTCGCGGCGCGCAGTTCGCGCCGGATGCCGCGGGCGTTGGCGAGCCGTACTCGTTCGTCGCGGGCGAGCCCGCGACGCTCCCCGAAGAGCGTCGTCGCGCGCGCGTGCTCCAGCAGCTCGTCGACCTGTGCCTCGACGGCCTCGATAGACCGCGCCAGCGACGAGGCCTCTGCCGATTCTTCGGCTTGCCGCAGGGCGCGGAGCGCGGGCCGCTTGGCGTTGCCGGACGCGGTGATCGCCACGTGCCGCGCGTGGCGCAGCGCCGCCGCCTGGGCGGCGTCGGGTCGATGAAGCCCCTGCCGGCTCCAGAGGGTATCGCCTTGGCGCACCACGGCGTCGAGGTTGGGCAGGGGCGGCACGGCGGCGGGATCGGTGCTGTCGTCATCGGCGATGACGGCGAGCCAGAGCCGCAGTTCGGCGAGCCGCACCGCGGCAGGATCGACATCGACACCAAACAGGTTGCGGGCGAGGACGCGGCGCCGGGCCGCGGCGGCGCTCTCGTGCGGTTGCCGCGTGCAGAGGGCAATGCGCTCCAGCGCGCCCAGCAGGAACGCGCCCGAACCAACGGCGGGATCGAGCAGCGTGACGTCGGAGAGCGGAACGCTGGAGTGTCGCTCGTGAATGGCCAGCGCGAAGTCCACCAGTTGCTCGACCAGCGCGGCGGGCGTGTAGAAAGTGCCGGAGCGATGCCGTTGCTCCGGATCCATGAGACCCTCGAACACGCGACCCAGCATGTCCGGCGCCACGACGCTGCCATCGCCCTCGCGGGTGGTGAAATGAAAACTCTCGAAGAGGCTGTCGAAGGCATCGCGCCACGCCCGCGTCGGGATGTCCACCTTCCAGCGCCGCTCGAGTGCGTGTGGCTCGAACAGGCCGCCATTCAGGAAGGGGAGCTTCCCGAATCGCCGCGCGATGGCGCCGCGCTGGAGGAGGGGTCGGTTGAGCGCGCCAAAGAAGAGGGGCCGCAGCAGGTCGCGATGCAGCGGGCGCCGCCGCATCAGGCAGTCATCGACCGCGCGCGCGAGGAAGTCGGGCCGGCCGTCGAGCCAGCCCTTGCTCTGGACGAAGTAGAGAAAGAGCACGCGGGTGAGCTGCAGCAGGGCGAGCGCATCCTTCTCGCCGCTCGATGGGCCGGCGGGCAGGACGGTGCGGAACCCCTCGAAGGTGTGGCGGAACTGGCGAAAGAACCTGCTGCCGAGCGGTTCGATGGACAGCAGCTCGGCCAGCCGCGCGGCCGCCTCCAGCGGCGGGAGGTCGCGGAGCGCGGCGATGCGCTCCAGTGCCGCGACCGCGGCGGGATCGGGCTGGTCGAGGGAGAGCTCGAGGAGGGGCGGGTGATCGATGGCCACAGTGAGCACGAGCCGTCGCCGCGCCGCGTCGAGGCAGACTATTCCCGCTGGCCGCCCGAGGGCGGCCCGCGCGCGGGCGACGGCGCGCCCCGCGACACGGCCGTCACGCGCCGAGAGCGTAATCCAGGGGAGGGTGCGCTGCGCATCCAGCGTGGCCATGCGCAGTACCTGGGCCGCGGTGGTCGTCTCGAACCCGGCCGGATCGAGGGGATGCCAGGTGCCGCGCACCTCGAGCGCCGCGAAAAGGCGCTGGAGGCCCGACCAGGAGGTGACCTGCGGAAGGAGGGTGGCGATCGGCATGGTGTGCCCGTTGGGCGATACACCATGGCATGCATGGGCCGGCTCACCGGCACCGTCCCACCGCGCGGCGGATCAATCGATCGCCCCCTGTTCCGTTTCCGGGCCCGTGGGGTTAAGACTTCCGCCCCGTATTGCACTCATTGGAGGCTGGCATGCAGGGCAGGATGATCGTGGGACTGATGGCGGGATGGCTTCTCGCAGGCACGCCGCTGCTGGCCCAGTCGGCCGCTGCCATACCGGCAGATACGGCCGGCTTCGTGGTGATGAAGAACCAGGACACCGTGGCCATCGAGCGCTTCGGGCGCAGCGATGTGACGTGGCGCGGCACCCTCGCGCTGGCGTCGAAAAAGGATGTCGCGGATACCTGGTCGCTCGTCACGGCGCCCGACGGCACTGTGCCGCTGGTCGAGGCGATGGAGTCGCAGAAGCCGCCCGACCCGCGCATGAAGGCACGGGTCATCTCGCGCGCACGCATCATCGTGAAGAACGACTCGGTATCGGTCGACCAGATAACGCCCAACGGCCTCGTCACCCGCCTGTTCGCGTCCGAGACCGGTGTGGTGCCCTACCTCAACCTGTCGTTCGGCATGCTCGAGGTGGGCCTGCGCCAGGCGCAGATCGCGGCGAAGCGCGATTCCCTGGGGCTGGTGGTCTACTTCTTCAACCTCGGCGGGGGGCAGACGGTGCGCGGAACGCTGGTGCAGCGGACGGAAGGGAACGCGGAACTGAGCATCGGGGAGGTGAAGTTTGACCTTGTCATGACGCCGGATGGCCGCCTGCTGTCTGCGGCTATTCCTGCGCAGGGCTTGAGGGCAGAGCGGGTTCCGTAGCGATACCGGTTGCCTCGTCGTACACCCGGCCGCGCCACTCCACGCGCCGGGTGCCCCGCCAGGCTGAACGGGCCATGATCCACAGGAACATGCTCGCGCCAAGCGGATAGATGAGCCCGTACCACGCCGGCACCTGCATGCCGAAGCTGATCAGCGACCAGAAGAGCAGCGACAGCACGGTCGCAATCGCGGCGGGTACCAGCAGGGGCGTGGCGTATCCGAGCGCGGTGGCGGCGAGCACCAATGGTGGCGCCAGCCAGAAGACCGCATTGAGCGCCATGCCGATCGGCGCCAGGAAGCGGAGCACCGGATTGCGACCGAATGAAATCCGGGACCCGATGAACACGTTCTTGGACCATCCCTCGATCAGCTGCTGGAGGTTCTGGTACATCCGCGTTTCCATCTGGTCGTACGCAAAGGCGAAGTAGAGCTTTTTCCCCAGCCCCACGACGCGCTGTGCCATCGCGAGGTCCTCCACCACCTCGCCCCGCACCGCCGCATGCCCACCGATGGCGTCGTAGCTCGCCCGGGCGAACATCATGAACTGGCCGTTGGCGATGACGCCCCATGGCCTGGTGGCGGCATTGACGCTGTCGGGATGGTACCGCAAGCCGAGCATCACCCAGACCTGCGGCATGATGACACGTTCCCAGAAGCTGATCACCAGTTGCTTTGGGGCGACCGTCAGCAGGTCGGCCTTCGTTTGCCGGAGCATCGACACGGCGCGCGACACCAGGTCAGGCTGATGCTTGGTGTCGGCGTCGGTGAAGAGCAGCACGTCGCCGGTCGCCGCGTCCGCGCCCTGCTGGCACGCCCAGGGCTTGCCGTACCAGCCGCGGGGCAGGGCACGCCCTTCCACCAGGCGGAGGCGGGCGTCGGTGCTGGCCATCGCCGCCACCTTGCGGGCGGTGTCGTCGGTGGAACGGTCGTCCACCACGATGACTTCGAGCGGGGTGTGCGACGACGCCAGCACCGATCGGAGCACCGTCTCGATCTGGCTGGATTCGTTGCGCGCGGGGATAATGACGCTGACGCTCACGCCGTTGACCGGCGGCACGTCACTGAGGCTCGGCTTGGTACGCGCCAGGCGCACCAGGCCGAACAGGGGCGCCACCCAGGGTAGCGCCGTGAGCCACGCCACCATGGACATCAGCGGTGCTGTGACAGGGCGGCGAGTTCGCCTTCGAGTTGGGTGAGGTGCCGGTCGATCTCCTCGAGATCGTGCTCGGCGTCGTCGGCCACCGGCACGCCGTTGCGGGCGAAGAGGGTGGCGACCAGGGCGTCGGTATAACCCACCACCGCGGTGGCGATGCCGTGATCGACGAGCCGGTTGAGCCGGAGCATGATGGCGAGGGCCTGACGTGGCCGGAGGGTGGTGACGATGGGCGCCAGGCGCAGGGTCAGGATGTCACGAAGGTGGTGCAGTTCCTCCACCACTTCACCCGCGGCGAGCCCGCGCATCGAACCGATGCGACCGTACTGCTCGCAAGCCTTGATCCAGATGGGCGTGATTTCGCGGCGAAACGGCCCGACACTCTGGCCGGAGAGGTCAATGAGCAGGCGGAATTCCCGCACGACCACTTGCCGGGGAATCATGCCCGTGGCCGACAACTTGTCCTCGAGGCGGCAGGACCAGTCGGCGATCAATGCGTCCCGGGATTCGGCGATGACCCGGCCAGCTGCCAACAGCGCAGGCTGCGATGCGCGCAGGGCGACCTCCTTGGATGGCGCATCGGCAATCTATATTGGCTCATGACCCGATCAAAGCATGTCACCCGCCCTCCGCGTCTCGCGTCGGGCGCGCGCGTTGCCATCGTGGCACCGTCCGGCCCGTGCCTGGAGCAGGATGACGTCACCCGCTCGCTCGAGCTGTGCCGCGCGCTCGGACTGGACGTCGTGTTCGGCGCGCATGTCCGCGACCGGCTTGGCTATCTTGCCGGTAGCGATGCCGATCGCCTGTCCGACCTGAACGCCGCCCTGCGTGACCCCGCCATCGACGCTGTCTGGTGCATCCGTGGCGGCTACGGCATGACCCGCATCCTGCACGAGGTGGACTTCGAGGCGCTGCGGCGGCAACCCAAGGCGATCATCGGGTTCTCCGACATCACGGCACTCCTGCACGCGGCGCACGGCGAGACCGGCATCGTCACCTTCCATGGACCGACGGCGCGTCACCCGATGCCCGAGTTCAGCCTCCGGCACTTCGACGAGGTCCTGAGGAATGCGGAACCGGCGGGTCGGCTGGAGCGACTGGCACCGCCGGCGGGTGTGCTGGCCCCACGCACGAATCGCATCGTGACGCTCCGCCCCGGTGTGGCCGAAGGACCGCTGCTCGGCGGCAACCTTTCGCTGCTGCAGTGCCTCATCGGCACGAAGTACTTCCCCGATTTCAGCGGGGCCATCCTTTTCCTCGAGGATGTGGGCGAGGCGCTCTATCGCGTGGATCGCATGCTTGCGCACCTGCGCGCGGTGGGCGCGTTCACGCACCTGGCCGGTGTGCTGGTGGGACGCTTCACCGAGATGCGGCGGGAAACCGGCGACGGGGCCTTCGGCTTCGACGAGGTGCTGGAGCAGTACTTCGGCCCGCTTGGCGTGCCGGTGGCCTACGGCTTTCCGGTGGGCCATGTCGACGAACAGTGGACGCTGCCGCTCGGTGTGCGCGCACGGTTCGATGCCACCAGCGGCGAGGTCGACCTGCTGGAGGCAGCGGTAAGCTGATGGCGACGCCGACGCTGACATCGCACGAGTTGCCGGGTGTGCTCGGCCCGATCCACATCGACGTACGAGCGGGTGGCCGCGACATGCCCCGGCCGGCGGTGGTAATCGTGCACGGGTTCAAGGGCTTCAAGGACTGGGGGATGTTCCCGCCGCTCGCCGAGCGACTGGCGCGCGCCGGCTTCGTGGCGGTGAGCCTCAACTTGAGCGGCGCGGGCGTCGATGCGGCAGGGACCTTCGCGTTTCCCGAGCGATTCGGGCACGACACCATCAGCGCCGCCCTCGAGGACCTGGAGCGGGTGCTCGACGCCCTCTCCGCGGGCACGCTGGCGGTGGCACCGCCGTCGAGCATCGGCCTGCTGGGGCATTCGCGGGGCGGTGGCGTGGTGGTCCTCACGGCGGCGCACGACCCCCGCGTCACGACGCTGGTCACCTGGGCGGCGATCTCGCACGTGAATCGCTGGCCCGCCGATGTGGTGGCGCAGTGGCGAAAGGCGGGCCGGCATGACGTCGTCAACGCCCGGACCGGCCAGGTCCTGCCGCTCTACCCCGACGTGCTCGACGACAACGAGCGAAACGCCGACCGGCTCGATATCCTCGCGGCAGCCGGGCGCCTCACGGTGCCGTGGCTGCTGGTCCATGGGGACGCCGACGAGGCGGTGCCACTCGCGGAGGGTGAGCAGCTCGCGGCGCTGGCGCGGCATCCGGCCAGCCGGCACGAGTGGATCGCGGGCGGGCAACACACCTTCGGGGCGCGCCATCCATGGGCCGGCAGCACACCCGAGCTGGAGCGGGCGTTCGCGGCGAGCGTCGCGTGGTTCGCGCGGTATCTCACGTGAGCGATCGTGTTGCGGTCGTCACCGGCGCCAACCGGGGCATCGGGCGGGCGATCGCCGAGGGCGTCGCCCGGGCCGGGTTCCGCACGGTGCTGGTGTGCCGCCGGCGCGAGGATGGCGAGCGCGCCATGGAGGAGATCGCCTCGCGCACCGGCCATCAGGCGCTGGAGGTGCTGACCGCTGACTTTGCGAGCCTGACTGACGTACGCCGGCTTGGCGACGAGATCGTTGCGCGCTTCCCGGCGGTGCATGTGCTGGTGAACAACGCGGCGAGCGCGCAAAAGCAGCGCAGGGAGAGCGTGGACGGCATCGAGCTGACCCTGGCCGTGAATCACCTGGCGCCGTTCGAGCTGACCCGGCGATTGCTGCCGGCGCTCGAACGGGGCGCGCCGTCTCGCGTGGTCACCGTGTCGTCGGAGGCCCAGCAGGGCATGAAGCTTGACCTCGATGACCTGCAGAATGTCCGGCGACGCTACGGGGGCGTGCGGGCGTACGGCGAGAGCAAGCTCATGAACGTGCTCTTTACGCGGGAACTGGCGCGGCGCACGGCCGGTACCGGCGTCACCGCCACCTGCTGCCATCCGGGGGTCATCGCCACGAAGCTGGTGCTCGACTACCTGCCCGGCCTGCTGCGGCCGCTGGTCGGGGCCATGGCGGGAACGCCGGCCAAGGGGGCTGACACCCCCATCTGGCTTGCCACGTCGCCCGAGGTGGAAGGTGCCACGGGCGGCTACTACATCAAGCGCCGCGTCGCCAAGGTGAATCGGCTGGCCGACGATCCCGACCTGGCCCGGCGGCTCTGGGAAGCGAGCGAAGCGCTGGTGTCCCGCGGTACTGCCTGAGGCGCTAGCTACCGAGCTCGATCACGCCGATGCGGCCCGTTCCACTCAGCGCCAGCCAGATCCGGCGCCTCGGCGCGTCCGTCACCATGTGGCGCACGACGGCACCCTTGGTGGGAATCAGCAGGAGCGTGGACTTCTCCGTCTTCGGGTCGAACCGGGTCATCGCGTCGCCCCTCGCGTTGTTGTACCAGATCCCGCCGTCCGGGCCGATGGCAATGCCGTAGGGTCCCTCGCCCGGGAACAGCGCTGCCCACTCGCGCACCTTCGACGTCGCCGGATTGAGTGCGCCGAGGAAGCCGCGGGCATAGTCGGTGTACCAGACGATGCCGTCGGCACTCACCTGAAGCCGGCGTGGGCGCGCGCCCTGCGGGAGGGAAAACTCCGTCATTGCCCCGCTCGCGGTGTCGACCCGACCCAGCTTGTTGGTGCCGAGGAGCGCGATCCAGATGTGACCATCAGGCGCCGACACGATGCCGTAGGGAATGGAGCTGGCGGTGGGGCTGGTGAAGTGCCGCACCCGTCCCGTGGCGGGATCGAGGCGACCGTAGCTGTTGTTGTTGGCATCGGTGTACCACACCGCGCCGCCGGCCCAGATCGGGGTGTGCGGTTTGGCGGTTTCAGCGGGCAGCGCGTATTCGGTGATTTCCTTCGAGACCGGATCGAGCCGACCGATGATGCCGGTGCGCTGCGCGGTGTACCAGACGCCGCCGTCGGGAGCCACCTCGATGCCGTGCGGTCCCGAGCCCGGCGTCGGGGTGGCGTAGTCCGTGATGATCCCGGTGGCCGGATCGAGCCGCCCGATGTAACTGTTGGTCTGGTCGGTATACCACACGATACCGTCGGCGCCAACCGCGGGATCGTGCGGGAAGTTCCCGGGCCTCGCCAGGACATACTCGGTGAGGACAGGCTCGGCCGCTGGGGCGGGGATGGTACCAGCGAGTGCAACGAGGAGCGCGGTGCGAACCACCATGATGTCCCCCAGTGACGTGAATGGCGTGAGTCTGTGCCCCTACGGTGTCCGCGATCGAGGGGTTCCAGCTCGATGAGTGACCTGATCACCAGGCTGCTCGATCGTCGCTTCGTGCGGCCCCCGGTGCAAGTGGAGCCGGCCCCGGTGCTGCGCTGGGCAGCGGTGGCGGTGGTGCTGGTGCCCGATCCCGATGCCCTGCTGCTGGTGCGTCGAGCGGAGCGCCCGGGCGATCCCTGGTCGGGCCAGATGGCGCTGCCCGGCGGCCGCCGCGAGGGCGACGAAGATCTCCTGTTCACCGCCATAAGGGAAACCGGGGAAGAGGTCGGCCTGGTGCTTCCACCGGAAGCGCTCGTCGGCGTCCTCGATGACATGGCACCACGCACCCCGGTGCTGCCACCGATTGCGGTGCGCCCCTATGTGTTCCGCCTGCCGCGCCGCGCTTCGGTCGAACGGATCAGCGAGGAGATCGCGGCTACACACTGGGTACCGCTGGCCAACCTGCTCAATGAAGAGTTCTACGCGAACGCCGACGTCGTGGTGCGCTCCCAGCCGCTGCGGGTGCCGGCGTTCCGGCTGGAGGAAGGGACGGTGTGGGGGATGACGGAGCGGATATTGAGCGACTTGCTCAAGTCGTGAGGACGTGAGGACTATGACGTGAGGACGTGAGGACGTGAGGACGTGAAGAAAGCAGAGAGCAGTTCGAGGCTATCGACGAGCCGTGGGCCGGGGCGGCTCAGGTAGGCGCTACCGTCGATGACGTGAACCCGGCCATTCCGCACTGCTGGAATGTCGGAAATACCCGGCAACGCCAGGAACGCGGGCATCTCCTGCATCGTCCGCTCGACATCGAAGCCGCAGCAGGCGATCACCAGCACGTCGGGCGCCGCCGCCAGTAATTCCTCCAGCGACATCATACGGCTGCGTTCTCCCGCAGTGGCAATCACCTCCACTCCTCCGGCGAGGCGCACCAGCCCGGGCGTCCAGTGCCCGCAGGTGAAGAGCGGGTCGAGCCACTCGAGCACCACTACCCTCGGCCGTTCGCTGGTCTCCGCGGCACGCGCGGCACGCGCGGCACGCGCGGCCACGCTGGCTACGCGGGACCGAAGCGCGGCGAGCACTTCCCGCGCTCGCGTGTCGCACGCCGTGGCGCCGCCCACCTGGATGATGCAGTCGAACACCTGCTCCAGCGTCATCGGCTCGAGGTTCACCACCCGCGGCTGTCCCGGCAGGCTGCACGCCGCCGCCTGCACCTCGGCCTCCGACACGGCGCAGACATCGCAGAGCGCCTGGGTCACCAGCAGGTCGGGCCGCAGGCCCTCGAGCATCGGGAGGTCGAGCGAGTAGAGTGCCTTCCCCGTCTTCAGGCGCTCGCGCACGAGTGCATCGATGGCGCTGCTGCTGGCGTCGCCCGGGATCAGTGTGCGCGTGACCCGGGGAAGTCTCCGCACCGACGGCGGGTAGTCGCACTCGTGCGTAACGCCGACGAGCGAGTCCTCGAGGCCGAGGGCACAGACGATTTCGGTGGCGGACGGCAGGAGAGACACGATGCGCAACGGGGACTCCGCTCTCGGGATGGACGCAACCTACTTGGAGCTGCCCCCGCTCGCCTTCCACTGCGAGCTGAAGCCGATCCAGAAACGCCGCTCGATGAGCCCGTTCCAGTTCTGCGGAATCTGGTTGAAGAGGTTGTCGACCCCGGCGTTGAGCCCGAGCGCCGGGAACACGCCGAGCTGGACACCGACATTCCATTGGAGGAACGCGCCCTGCTCGCCGGCGACCGTGGCACCGAAGTCTCCCGCGACAATGGGAGCTGCGCCGGTGTAGAGCCCGGTCAGGTCACCACGCAGGCCGCGGAGCACGTCCCAGGTCTTGGTGCCGCGGAGGCGGGCGGTGTGTGCCGCACGCCGGTTGAGCGGCTGGTCGTCGACCAGGTTCTTCGCATCGAGCCAGGTGTAGCCGGCAGCGACGACCCACGTGCCCCGGGCCCAGCGTGCGGTGGCCTCGATACCCTGCGTACGCGCCAGCGCGATGTTGGTCGGGGTGAAGACGTCCCCGCTCACCGCGAAGTCGATCAGGTTGCTCACGTTGTTGCGAAAGCCGGCGACCTCGAGGGTGAGTGTGGGCGCGGGCGCCCAGGCCACCGCCGCGTCCAGGGCCCAGGATGACTCGGGCACCAGGTCGGGGTTGCCCTCGATGCGGTACCCCGCCGCCACGTTGATGAAGTTCCAGCTGCGCTCCTTGAAGCTGGGACCGCGGAAGCCGCGCGCCAGCGAGCCCCGGACACGAACCTGGTTCACCGGCTCCCACGCGACGCCCAGGCTCGGTGACAGGTTGCCCTGCCACTGCGAGTTCCAGGTGTAGCGGGCACCACCGTTCAGCAGCACGCGACCCAGGCGCAGGACGTCCTGGACATAGACCTCCACCTGTTCGTCGGATGCCTGCTCCGTCAGCAGTCGGTCGGGCGCGGTCACGGAGCGCAGGCTCACCTGCGTCCCGAGCTCGAGCGAGTTGGCGCCCGATTGCCGACTGTGCGCCACGAGGGCGCGGAGCAGGCCCTCGCTCTGCGTCGTGCCGCTGTTCGCAATGGGCAGGTCGCCCCGGGCCGATCGATACCGATAGTCAAACTGCTCCGCGAACAGGCGCGCCCGCCACAGGTTTCCCGCGCGGCCCACGATCGCCTCGGTCCAGCCCGATACGCCCTCGATATCGGTAAACCCGTTGAAGCCACCCCCGCTCGGCAGGGGCCAGCGCTGCCGTTCGTAGTTGTACATCACGTCGGCGCGGAGCGCGACGCGGGCGCTCGCGGCATAGCGGAAACTCGACCGGACATCGTACACCCGTTCCAGGGCATTGGACCCGGGTTCTGTCCCGGGCACGGCCGCTTGCTCACGGGCGCCGCCGGTCACGCTGAAGCCGAACTTGCCGAAGCTGCCGCCGGCATCGGCGTAGCCTTCCAGGCGCCCGAAGGAGCCGGTGCGTGCCGAGACGCCAAGCTGCAGCGTCGCGGGCGGACCCTGGGTTACCAGGTTGATGACCCCACCGAGTGCATCCGAGCCGTATGCCGACGACATCGGTCCCTTGGTGACCTCAATGCGCTCGACGGCGACCGTGGAGAGCCGGCTCAGGTCGGTGTTCTGCAGCAGGTTCCCGCCCACCGGCTCGCCATCGACCAGGATGAGCACGCGGGACTCGCCGATGCCACGAATCGAGATGCTGGTGCCAGCCGGGGGGCTGGGGATGGCCTGCACACCCGGCAACTGTGACACCACCTGGTCGGCCGCCACCGCAGCCTGCGCCTCGATTTCCGCGCGCGGAATGTTGACGACCGGCGCCGTGCTCTCAGCGGCGCGCTTCTCGAATCGCCCGGCGGTGGTAACCAGGTCAGGAAGTATGATGGTGAGGGGCACGAGCGCGATGACCGCATCGCCCGGTGCGAGCGCCACGCGCGCCGCTCCATAGCCGATCGCGATGATGCGGAGCGAGTCGGGGCGCACGGAGACAGTGAGCCGGAAGCGTCCCTCGGTATCGGTCCATACCATCGGCCCGCGGGGCAGCGCGCTCACCTGAGCGCCATGGACCGGGTGCCCGCTGCCGGCCTCGCGCACCGTCCCGCGCACGACATCCTGCGCGCCCGCTGCCACGGGGACAGCGAGCGCGAGGAGCCCGGCGAGGCAATACGGCCGGATCACTGGATCCGGGTGTACCGGATCGTGGGAAAGCCGGCGGTGCCCGTGGCGTTGTAGTAGCTCACGACCTGGAGCCTGTAGACCGACGTGCCGACCCTGACCAGGTAGGTGTTGAACGTCGGGGAGAGGCGATTGTCACCGGCGAGGTTGTAGAGGAACACGCCGCTCGGGTCCTCGATGGAGTTGGGAACCGGTCCCGAGATCAGCGCAACGAAGGCGCCGTATTCCAGCGCGTTGTCGGCGCGGGTCACCGCCGCGAAGGTTTCACTGGCGTCGAACGGGAACGTACCGGCCAGGCACGCGGCGTTCACGTCGAAGGTGTAGGCACGAGTGACCTTGATATCCCAGCTGCAGTCGCCGGCCGTCGGCGTGACCACCGCGCCGGTTGCCAGGTTGACGCCGGCCTCCGTGAGCGTGCTGAGGTCGACCGCGACGGTCTGGGCGGCGCCGAGCGTTCCGGGCGCCGTCTGCAGGCGATACCCGAACGTGATCCCGCGCATGCCGTCCGCCTGCGACAGGCTCGGGTCATTCACGATCGCTTCCACCCGAATGACGGCGTACGCGCCAGTCCCCGCCCCCGACGCGCGCCGCAGCTTCCAGACGGCGGCCGGGTTCGGCACCAGCCCGGTGGCCGTCGGCCGGAACCAGCCGGTCACATCGGGCGCCAGGACCTCGCTGGTGAAGCCGCCGGAAGGAATGTCGGCGGCGCCAACGGCGTCGAACGCTGCCAGCTGGTTCTCCGCCGTGAACGCGAGCACCTGGGTGTCCGTGGCGCCGGCGTTGTTCTCGAGGTTGAAGCCGGTGACACCCTTCGTCCCGGCAACGCCCCCGTTCAGCCGAACGCTGTAGCGGCGGAACGCCAGGTCCCAGGCGCTCGAGCTGGAGGGGTTGGTGACCACGACGATACCGTCATCGGCAAAGCTGAAGTAGACGAAATCGGTGTTGGAGCTGGCGTCGATCTCGAGCTCGCCGGCCTGGGGCGGCGGCGCCACCGTGTCACTCTCGCACGCGGCGAGGAAGAGGAGCGCTGCGAGGGCGGGTGCCACGAAACGGGCACGGCGCGCGGTCTGACTTTGCGTCATCATGAGGAAATCCATGGGAGGATTGAGGTGATTACTGGAGCGGCGAAAGTACGACCGGCGGCGCTGCCCCAACAATTCGGATCGCTACGGGGTGGGGGCTACGGGGAACTACGGAAGACGGGAGACGGGAGACGGGAGACGGAAGACGGAAGACGGGAGACGGGAGACGGCGCGTTGCATCCGCGACCTTTCGGCGCTAACTCTCCCAGCACCACCATCGAGGGTTCCGCCATAGTACGGGACGAAGTCCGCGAGCCGCTCAGCCGTTCGGTTGAGGACTATCTCAAGGTCATCTACCGCCTCTCCGAGGATGGTCGGCCCGCGTCCACCAGCCAGATCGCCGAGGCGCTGTCGCTTGCGCCGCCATCGGTGAGCGGCATGGTGAAGCGGCTGTCAGAGCTCGGGTTGCTCACGCACGAACCGTATCGCGGTGCCACCCTGACGGCAGAGGGTCGCCACGAGGCGGTGCGGGTGATCCGGCGGCATCGCCTCATCGAGGCCTACCTCGTCGGGTTCCTCTCATACACCTGGGACAGCGTGCACCAGGAGGCTGAGCGGCTCGAGCACGCCGTGTCCGATGAACTGGTGGAGCGCATGGCGGCGGCGCTGGGCTATCCGACGGTCGATCCGCATGGTGACCCGATTCCCGATGCCGACGGTGCCGTGGCACGGCCCAAGCTGACTCCACTGGCCGACGTGCTGGCGGGAAACAACGCGGAGATCAGACGGGTGGATACGAGCGACGCCGAGCGGCTGCGCTACCTGGCCGGGGCAGGGCTCGTGCTGGGGGCGCGGGTGCGGGTCACCGAGCGGGAACCGTTCAGTGGACCGATTACGGTCGAGGTGTCAGGCCGGAGCCAGGTGCTGGCGTTCGACCTGGCGAAGCTGGTGCACTGCGCGATTTAGGCGGCAAGAAGCCCCTACGCGTTCGCGAGCGCGTTCTTGATCTGGTCGATGGAGTCGATTGTGTACGGATCAACTTCATTGAGCGCCGCAAGGTAGAGCGACACGAAATCGCCGAGCAGTGCCAGGCTGAGCATCTTCGACAGCAGCGTGGAGCCTGACGCCTTCACCCGATGGGTCGTGGCGGCGCGCGACACGATATCGAGCGTCACCCTGGCCCGCAACTGCATCCGGTCGCTTTCCGTCCCATCCTCGAGCAGCAGCGTCACCCAGCGTGCCACCCCCTGACGGTGCGCACCTTCCCAGCCCAGGATCTCGTTGTGGTTCATCTCCGGCAGCGGGTGCGAAAAGACGTGCTGCTT
>JANNSD010000089.1:0-8091 GCA_031402225.1 Gemmatimonadota bacterium
TGAAGCCTGCGATACTGGATCTGGTGGCCGCCCTTCCTGGTGACGGTCGGCGGGATCAGGCAGCCGTGCGCGGGAGCGAGATGCTGGCGCGCGGCGGATGCAACCGGACGGAGGAATGCTATGCAGCTTGGCGTGCTCGGGCTTGGACGGATGGGGGCCAACATTGCTCGCCGCCTGATGCGCGCGGGCCATAGCTGCGTCGTCTGCGATCTCAATCAGGACGCGGTCGAGATGATGCGCGGCGAGGGCGCAACGGGCGGTAGCTCGCTGGCTGACTTCGTGCAGCAGTTGGAGCAGCCGCGAGCTATCTGGATGATGCTGCCAGCGGCGTTCGTGGATCAGACGATTGCTGCGCTGACGCCGCTGCTGGCCCCAGAGGATATCTTGATCGACGGCGGCAACTCGTTCTTCCACGACGACATTCGCCGGGCAGCGGAATTGGTCCCGCTTGGCATTCACTATCTGGATGTCGGCACGAGCGGCGGCATCTGGGGGCTGGAGCGGGGCTACTGCATGATGATTGGTGGCGAGGAGGCCGTAGTGAAACATCTCGACCCGATCTTCCGCCGCCTTGCGCCTGGGCGGGGCGACCTCCCCCGGACGCCCGGCCGCGAGCACGCCCGCGGCACTGCCGAAGAAGGCTATCTCCACTGCGGGCCGAACGGGGCTGGCCACTTCGTCAAGATGGTTCACAATGGCATCGAGTACGGACTCATGGCGGCATACGCCGAGGGGTTCAACATCCTGAAGCATGCCAATGTCGGCAAGAGCGGGCGCGAGGTGGATGCCGAAACGACTCCGATGCGCAACCCCGAGCATTACCAGTACGACTTCAACCTCCCGGATATCGCTGAACTCTGGCGGCGCGGTAGCGTCGTCGCATCGTGGCTCCTCGACCTCACGGCCATCTCGCTGCTTCAGTCGCCGGATCTCGAGGAGTTCTCGGGACGCGTATCGGATTCCGGCGAGGGGCGCTGGACCATCCTGGCGGCAATCGACGAGGGGGTGCCGGCCGAGGTTCTTACTGCCGCCCTCTACGAGCGATTCTCGTCGCGTGGCGAGGCGGACTTCCAGAACAAGCTGCTGTCGGCGATGCGCTTCCAGTTCGGCGGGCACCACGAGAAGCCGGCGACGTGAGGAACTCACGATGAACCCCTCCCAAGCCGACGCGCTGGTCTTCTTTGGCGCCACCGGCGACCTGGCCTACAAGAAGATCTTCCCGTCGCTGCAGGCGATGCTGAAGCGGGGGAACCTCGATGTCCCCGTGATCGGCGTTGCCAGGGCAGGCTGGACCCTCGACCAGATGAAGGCTCGCGTCAGGGAGAGCCTCGAGCAGCATGGCGGGCTCGACCCCGCGGCTTTCGCAAAGCTCTGCGGACTCCTCCGCTATGTCGACGGCGACTACAATGACCTCACAACGTTCGAGGCGATCAGGAAGGAGCTGGGTGCCGCGAACCGGCCGATGCACTACCTCGCCATTCCGCCCGTCCTCTTCGGTAGAGTCGTCCAGCAACTCGGCGCCTCGGGCTGCGCGAAGGACGCCCGTGTGGTGATTGAGAAGCCCTTCGGAACGGACCTCGCCTCGGCGCGGGAGTTGAACCGGATCCTCTCCGCGAAGTTTCCCGAGTCGTCGATCTTCCGGATTGACCACTACCTGGGGAAGCGGCCGATCATCAACATGCTCTTCTTCCGCTTCGTGAACTCCATTCTGGAACCCTTCTGGAACCGCAACCACGTCGAGAGCGTCCAGATCACCATGGCGGAGAGTTTCGGCATCCAGGGCCGCGGCGCGTTCTACGACTCTGTCGGGACGATCCGGGACGTCATACAGAACCACATTTTCCAGGTCATCGCGAATCTCGCGATGGAGCCTCCAGCCCGGATGGACAGCGAGTCGATTCGCGACGAGAAGGTGAAGGTGCTCAAGGCGATTCCACCTCTCCGCGCGGACAGCCTGATTCGGGGGAGGTTCACGGGCTACCTCTCCGAGCCGGGCGTGGCGAAGGAGTCGAAGACCGAGACGTTCGCGGCGCTGCGACTCCACATCGACTCGCCGCGCTGGGAGGGCGTGCCTTTCTATGTCCGGTCGGGCAAGAACCTGCCGGTTACCTGCACCGAGATCATGGTTCGCCTTCGGCGCGCCCCGAACGCCTATTCCGGCCTCGCGACAGCGCCCAATCATCTCCGCGCGAGGATCAGTCCGGCGGTCCAGTTCGCCTTCGGGATGCTCGTGATGGTAGATGACGAGCGGATGACTGGTGCACTGAAAGAGCTCGCGGGTTCGCCGCTGCCGATCAGTGACGAGAAGGACGCCTATGAACGCGTGTTGACCGACGCGATCGAAGGGGATGCGACGCTCTTTGCGCGCCAGGATTATGTCGAGGAGGCGTGGCGGATCGTCGACCCCGTCCTGAAAGCGGTAACCCCGGTCTGGGAGTATGCCCCCGGTACCTGGGGCCCGGCGGAGGTCGAGCAGAAACTCTCGCCTCCCGGTGGCTGGAACAACCCGAGGATGTCCGAGTGAGGAGTTGAGGGGATTCGCCAATGATGATCGAAGTGCTCGCCGATGCCGCGGCCGTCGCCCGGGGAGCCGCGGCCATCATCGCTGCCGAATCCCGCGCGGCCGTCGCCGTGCGCGGGCGCTTCGTCATGGCGGTCAGCGGCGGTACGACGCCCTGGGCGATGCTTCGCGCCCTCGCGGACGAGGAGGTCCAGTGGCCCTCTGTCCACGTGTTCCAGGTGGACGAGCGGATTGCCCCGGCGGGAGATCCTGACCGGAACCTGCCTCACCTTGCCGACACGCTCCTTATCCATGCTCCGCTCCCGCTGGAGCAGTTGCACGCGATGCCGGTCGAAGAAGTCGATGCTGAAGCCGCGGTGAAGGCCTACTCGGAGACCCTGCGGGAGCTCACCGGGTCGCCGCCCGTCCTTGACCTTGTCCATCTGGGGCTCGGGCCCGATGGCCATACGGCCTCACTGGTCCCCGGTGACCCGGTTCTGGAAATCACCGGCGCTGACGTGGCGCTGACCGGCCTCTATCAGGGACGGCGGCGGATGACCATGACTTATCCCGTCCTCAACCGGGCCCGCAGAGTTCTCTGGGTCGTCACGGGCAGCGGGAAGGCCCCGATGCTGAAGCGCCTCCTCGCTCACGACCGGACCATCCCCGGCGGACGGGTCCGTCCGGATGACGCACTGGTGCTTGCCGACCGCGCCGCGGCTCCATGAGCCAGCCGAGACCCGAAGTGAGGAGAAGCAGGCATGCGCATCGGAACCACGACATGAGCACCCGGAACCTCGAGCAGCTCGCGATCAACACCATGCGGACACTCGCGATCGACGCAGTCCAGAAGGCAAAGTCCGGCCATCCCGGAACACCGATGGCCCTCGCGCCGCTCGTCTACACGATCTGGAACCCCTGGCCGTTGATGCCCACGAAAGTCTCCTGGCGGAGGGGATCCGGTCCCGCGTCGTCTCAATGCCGTCATGGGAACTTTTCGACCACCAGCCGCAGGACTGCCAGGACCGCGTCCTCCCACCGGCCGTGAAGGCGCGGGTCGCCGTCGAGCAGGCTTCCACCCTCGGATGGGACCGCTACGTGGGCTCCGAAGGGCGCACCATCGGGATGAGGACATTCGGCGCATCGGCCCCATTGAAGGAACTCCAGAGGCACTTTGGTTTCGAGCCGCAGAAAGTCGCCGCCGTCGCAAAGGAACTGCTCGGCAGCAGATGACGCGAGTGCCGCGTAGGGAGGCTGCACGCGATCGTGCTCGAGGACGGATGTTTTTCGCACTGCTTACATATGCCCAAGGATGTGCTGAATGACGGACCCCGCCCGTCGCCCCGCCGAGCTCTACCACACCGATACCGTCCTGTCCCGCACCCTGCGCGTCAGGTACCCGCTGACCGAAGGCCGCATCGTCCTGCGCACCGGGCTGGACTGGGACCGGGATCTCGAGGCCGAGTCAGTGTCCGACGACGGGACCACGTTCACCTTCCGGGTCGAGGCCCGGAAGCCATTCCTCTATTTCAAGCCTTGCTGGCTGGTTCGGGACGAGGAACGCTGGGCGGTCGGTGCCAACTCGCTCCTGCTGATGACAGGTCGGGAGGCCCGCGACTCTTATCCCTTCTTCAACAGCTCCGAGATGGGGTCGTTTACCCCCGTCGAGGAGTTCGACTCGGCGATCCTTGGCAGGAAGCACCGGCTGTGCGCCTATGTACCACCGGGCTACCACGAGAACACACTGCGGCGCTATTCGGTGCTATACATGCAGGATGGCCAGAACCTCTTCTTCCCGGATCAGGCCTTCATGGGCCGGGACTGGAACGTCGAGGGATCGATTCAGATACTTGACCGAATGAACGCCATCGAGCAGGCTGTTGTGATTGGCATCTATTCCGGGGACCGGATGGCAGAGTACACCAAGCCGGGCTACGAGACCTACGCCCGGTCGGTGGTGGAGGAGCTGGTTCCGGTCGCCAGGACGCGGGTGCGCTCGCTCGACGGGCCAGGCGAGTCAGGGGTGATGGGATCCTCGTTGGGCGGTGTTGTATCGTTCTTCATGGCGTGGCAGTATCCGGAGGTTTTCGGCGTGGCCGCATGCATGTCAAGCACTTTTTCGCACAAGGACGACCTGATCGAGCGCGTGCTGAGTGAACCGAAGAACCCCGCGAAGTTCTACCTCGACAGTGGTTGGCCGGAGGACAACTTCGAGGTGACGCTGGCAATGGCGGTCGCCCTGCAGCAACGCAATTACGTTTTTGGTCAGGATTTCATCCACTTTGCGTTCCCGCTGCAGGCGCATGAGGAGGGGGCATGGGCTCGGCGCATTCACCTGCCGATGCAGCTTTTCTGGGGCAAGTTCGCCGCGGCCCGTCGTGGGCGAGCCGCTTGAGGTCATGCCACCCTACAGCGGGTAGGCCAGGGTCGCGCCAAGTATCGTGACCAGGGCGAGCACGACCGGCGCCAAGACCACAAACACCGTGAACGTCACCCCCATCACGTCGCGTGCCCTGAGCCCCAGCAGCGCCAGCACCGGCAGCATCCAGAACGGCTGCACCAGGTTCGCCAGCGCCTCGCCCAGATCGTAGACCGCCACCGTCCATCCCAGGTGCACCTGCAGGTTATGCGCGGCCTGCATCACGTATGGAGCTTCCAGTACCCATTTCGATCCGCCTGATGGCACAAAAACGCCGAGCAGTGCGCTGTACGCCGCGATCAGGGCAGGGAAGGTGGCCTTCGTTGCGACGGCGGTGAACACTCCAGCGATCTTCGCATTCAGGTGCGTATCGGTGATGATCCCTGCGATCGCGCCATAGAACGGGAACTGGAGAATGACGCCCCACGTTGGCGGCACGGCGCTACGGAATGCCCGCATCAGCCGCGCCGGCGTCTTGTGCAGCGCGAACCCGAGCGTCAGGAAGAAGAGGTTGAGCCGGTCCAGCGTGATGGCGCCCGCGATACTCGGGGAATCCAGCACCGATAGCAGCAAGTAGCTCCCCGCCAGCAACACCACAATCGCGTTCACCCACCACTGATGCTCCAGCCACTCTCCGGGCGTCCGACCCACCGTCCGGTCTCCCGTCTCCCGTCTTCCGTCTCCCGTCTCCCGTCTTCCGTCTCCCGTCTCCCGTCTTCCGTCTCCCAGCGCAATCCCAAGCTCCGCGGCCGTCCTGATACGAGCCCCTGTCGGCACAATGAAGGCAATCAGGACGGCGATAACCACAATCTCAACAACGACGGAAATGAGTGACTGCCAAAGGAAGATGGTGTGCGTCAGCGGAATGATCCCGCCTTCCACCACCACGCCAGGTCCGCCCCCGAGCGCTACGATCTCCCGGATCCCCTCGGGCAGCATCCCCGGCGTCGCCATCTGCAGTGCCGCCGACCCGCTCAGCCCCTGCGCCCATACGCTGCCGAGTCCAAGCAGCGAACAGGCCGCCAGCGTCCGGTAGTCCACCGAGGGAAGTCGCCGCGCCACCGCCCGCACCAGCACCGCCGAGAACACGAGGCTGAAGCCCCAGTTGAACCACGACGTCACCATCGCAATCACCGCGACGAACACCACCGCCGAACGATTGCTCTGCGGAATGCCCGCCAGCCGGTCAATGAACCGCTCCACCGGGGCCGCCGTTGCCACCACCGTGCCGGTAATCACGATCAGCGCCATCTGCAGCGTGAACGGGATCAGCGACCAGAAGCCCTTCCCCCACGCCATCGCGATTCCGCTGGGCGAGCCTCCACCGGCGGTGAGTCCCGCGACCACCACCACCACCGTCGCCATCAGCGCGAAGATGAACGCATCCGGCAGCCACCGTTCGCTCAGCGCGGCAAACCGGAGCGCCACTCGTTCCAGCGCGCGTGGACGGTCTAGTTCAGTACTCACGTACTCTCGCCACCATGATGCCCCACTGGCTCGAAATGCCCTTGATACGCTCGGCGAGTGGCAGGGGGGAGATCTCCACCGGCGAGCCGGTGAGCGGCGCATGCATCAGGTGCAGCTCGCCGTTCTTCCAGATCGCGAAGCCGGTATGCGACACATCGAGGCCCGCCACCGTCGTGGCTGCCGCGATGATGTCACCGTTGTGGATCCCGTTGACGATTCCGGCGATCGAATCCTTGGGAATGACCTGACGCTGGGGCCCGGCGTTGAGTCGGGCCTCCACCACCTGGAGTGTCACCAGCGTCACGCTGTCCGACAGGGCAGGGTAGGCGTCCGCATGACTCGTCATGAACGTGAGCGGGCGCGGGTCTGCTGTGCCACCCAGAGAGGCCGTCACGATGTCGACATGCCCGGCGGCGGCGTTCTCCGCCAGCCAGTCCGAGAAGTAGTGCAGCCGGCTGGCGTAGCCCTCGAGGATCCCAGCGCGATAGCGGATCGCGCGCAGGTAGGTCTCATACCGTGCGCGCGCCGCCAGCGAGTCCCCCAGTGCCGCTACGCCATCCTGTCGCACGAACCGCGTCAGCGCAATCACCGTTTCCACGAACGTGACGCAGTCGAGCTCCCGCAGGTTGACCACGACATGCTCCGGCCCTGGTGCTTCCAGTGTGCCGGCCCGGTAGGGCGTGCCCACGAAGCTCTCGCCCAGCCGTACGATCGCCTCGCCAGCGGGCACGGTATCCAGCCCGTGCGCCGCCGCCCACGTCACCTTCTCCCGGAAGATCCGCCAGTCCTCCGCGGCCCACACGGTGACTGCGCTGTCGGGCAGGCCCATGGCCGAAACGTCCTGTGCCGCCATTCGGGGCGGGTGGCCGAATGCCAGGAACAGGGTGAAGCCAAGGAGACACCGGGCGTTCGGCATGCCAATAAGCTAACGTGCGGCACGTCTCACGTCTCACGTCTCACGTCTCACGACTCACGACTCACGACTCACGACTCTCACACGTACCGAGTATATTGAGCGCCGACCGCCGGGCAGGCCGGTGGCGCCACCAGTTAAGCAGAGGTTCGTATGCCATCCGTCGTTCGCGCATTGCCTCGTCGCCTCATGGCCACGGCGGCCGGAATCCTCGTCGTCGCCAGCTGCGGCGGCCCTGCCATTTCATCCGACCGGGACAGCACCATCCCCATTCCCGCCGGTGCCACCGTGACATTCGAGGGCGGAACGGTTGAGGGGCCGCAGCAGGTCGACCCGGGCGTCCAGAACGACATCGTGCACCGCCGCATCCAGCTCGCCATTGTTGCGCAGCTACAGGAGAAGGGCTTCAAGGTGGTGCAGGACGCCGGGAGCGCGACCTTCCGGGCGCGCTATTTCGTGGGCATCCAGAAGGACACCGATTACGTCACCACCACCACCGGCGGGGCAACGCCCTACTACAGTCCGTGGGGCTACGGCTATGGCTACGGCTGGGGGGGGTACGGCGGCTATGGCTACGGCGGCGCCGTCACCACGACGCAGCAGGTGACCACGACCGACGTATCGTTCGTCGTCGACCTCGTGGACCAGAAGACCGGCAACACCGCCTGGCGCGGCGTCTGGCAGGGGTCGCCGGGCGCGAAGGCGCCGACGGAACAGGAGATCAACACCACCATGGCGAAGATCTTCGCCACCGCGCCCAAGGTGCCCTGAGCGCCGGATCACACTAGTTTG
>JANNSD010000090.1:0-5621 GCA_031402225.1 Gemmatimonadota bacterium
CCAACCCCACGCCGGTCCCCAGCCCCAAGCGGGGCCCCAGCCCCAACCGCCCCAACCCCAGCCGCCGCCCACGCCAACGACCACGGTACCGCCGCCGCCGCCGTCGTCGAGGCCAGCGTCGGTGCCCGCGCCGATGAAGTACTTGGAGAAATCGTATTGGACGCCGCTTGGGGCGATTCGCTCCGCGAGCGTGCGCAGCGCTACTTCGTCATCGTCGCTGGCGAGCGTGAGGGTCCGGTAGTCCCAGTGACCATTGAGCGCGAAATCACCTGGCTCCAGCGGATCCTTCGAGAGCGCCGCGAAGATGGTGCCGCTGCCGCTCGACCAGTCCACCACGAACGCGGTGTTCCGCCCGCCCCGGTCTTCCAGCTGGTATTTCCTGCCGCCGAGCACGAACGCGTCGTCGGTGGGATCGAGCGGGAAGAGCACCCGCACCCGGCCATCGGGGTCGGCGTTGAGGACCAGCAGGTAGCCGTCGGCCCCCGGCTGGACCGTCACCTGCACCCCGGATCCGGGCAGGAAGCGTCCATTCTGGTTGAGGCTGACCGAAACAGGCACCGACGGATCGGTGCTGACGAGCGCTGCCGCGAGCAGGAAAGCGAGCATGAGAACCTCCTGCTATAGCCTAGGACCGGCCGGGCCGGGCGTCAAGCAAGCGTTCCAAGTGCACACGTTGTCGGCTGGAACGCTGCTAGAACTCCACATTGATCCCGATGGTCGGCAACACTCCCAGTCCGGCGTTGAACTCCTCCTGCCGAGTGCGCTCGTTCCAGAAGGTACCGATCACATTGTTGCGCCCAGTCAGGTTCTGGACATCGAGATAGACATTGAGCTGAACCCGGCGAAAGGCCCAGCGACGATCCACTCGCACATCGAGCGCAAAGAATGTGGGCAGGTTGAGCTGGTTGTACTGACTGAAGTCGCGCTCACCCTCCTGGGGACCACTGGTGGCGAACGGCGTATATGGCAGCCCCGTGGCGATACGAAACTTCCCGCTCAACTCCCAGCGAGGATTGAACCGCCAGCCCGCCAGCACATTGCCGATGAAGCGGGTCTCGAAACTGCCGGTATACAGCACGTCGTTGACGCCGGAGAACTCCGACCGATTGAGCGTGATCGACGCAAGCCCGTAGAGCGGCACACCGCTGAACCTCTTCTGCAGCAGGAACTCCGCACCATAGCTCCGGCCGGCGCCGATGCTGGACAGCGGTTCCAGGCCTGCGGGAATGTCGGATGTGACGTCGTCAAATCCCGCCGGCTGCAGCACCGCCTCCGGTCGGAAGAGTCGCGCCGGGTAGTCGCGGTACGACTTGTAGTAGACCTCGACCTGGGCCCTGAGGTCGGGCTTGAGGAGTCGCTCGTATCCAAGCACCACCGCATCGGCCCGGATCGGCTTGAGCTGCTTCACGTTGTCCGGATCGCCCACCAGCCAGATGAAGGGTGGCGCCTGGTAGTACTGGCCGACGCTCAGGTTGATCGATCCAGTGCGTCCGACGGGGATGTTGGCGCCCAGGCGAGGCGCCACGCGATAGGCGTCGAGGAAGGCGTACCAGTCGCCGCGCACTCCCGCGGTAATCCGGACGTTCCCCGCAAACCCCACCGCCTGTACATAGGTCCCATTCCTGAGCGCGGTGAAGGTGGTATCGGCGGCCAGGGGTGCCGGCTGGCCCAGGCTGTCGGTCCGGAACTGGCCGGCCAGCACGACTTCGTAGCTGAGCTGGTCCGCGAGGCGCAGCGTGTTGCCGAAGGTGACCTGGAGGCGACGGGAGAACTCCCAGCTCAACTGGGTGCGGAGGCTGTTGTCGCCTTCCTCCGACCGGTTGAGGTAGACCGGCGCCAGCAACGTATCCAACTGGGTGGTGGAGAAACGGGTCCAGGTCCGGCCGAGTGTGGCCGAGAACAGTCCGCGTGAGAGCGAGTAGTTCCAGGTCAGGCCGGCGAAGTAACTCTTCTGGTTGGGCGCGGCGATGCGACTGTTGTCGAGGCGGTCATCGGGCGTGGAATCGTTCAGGATGATGTTGTCGAGGGCGCCCACCGCGATGAGGGAGAGGGAATGCCGCGTGCCGAATCGCTGGGTCACCTTGACCTGCGCGTCCCAGTACTCCGGGATGAACGCGAAGTCGGCCAGCCGGAACACGAGATCGAGGTAGCTGCGGCGCAGGCTGGCCAGGAAGGTGCCATTCTTTCCGAGTGGGCCTTCGCCGATGACGCCGAAGCCGGTGGCCGACAGGTTGACTTCGCCGGCGAGGCGCTCGCTGTTGCCCTCGCGCAGGGAGAAGCTCGACAGCGACGCGGTCCGGTCACCGTACTGCACGCCAAAGCCGCCGGACGAGAAGCTCGCCTCGCGGATGAAGTCGATGTTGAGGATGGTGAGCGCCCCGCCCGTCGAACCCTGGGACCCGAAGTGATTGATGTTCGGCACCTCAAGCCCATCGACCAGGAAGAGGTTCTCGTAGGGTGCGCCGCCCCGCACCGCCAGGTCGTTGCGCCCCCCGGTGGTCACCGCCACGCCCGGCAACAGCGCCACGGCCCGCACCACATCTTCCTGCACTCCCGGTGCACGCCGCACATCTTCCGCACTCAGGGTCTGGTTACTGGTCGCGGACTCGATCTGGGGCGAGAAATAGGGGGCATCGACGGCGACCTCCTCGAGCTGCACCACGCGAGGCGCGAGCCGCACCTCCAGCTCCACTGGCTTGCCGCTGCCCACCAGCACATCGGAAAGAATGACCGGGTCGAACCCGATCGCCGTTGTTCGCACCCGCCACGCGCCCACCGGGATGCTGTCGATGCGGTACTTGCCGCCCTCCCCGGTGACGGCGGTACGGCCGGTGCCCATGACCTCGATTCTTGCTTCGGGGATGCCGGCGTTATTGGTGCCGCTCAGTACGCGCCCCACGATGGAGCCGACAGGGCGACGGGGTTCCTGCTGCGCGGTGAGGGGCGCAGCGAGGAGCAGGGCGATTCCGATGACGGCGAGGCTGTTGGGCATGCAACGCGCCATACCCGGCATCGTCCACGTTCGTTCCGCGCTCATGACCGCACGGTGCCCGCCTCGCGCGCCAGCAGCGCCTCCTTCCGCTCCAGCCCCCACCGATATCCCCCCAGTGCGCCATCGCCACGCACCACCCGGTGGCAGGGCACCAGCACCGCCACATTGTTCGTGGCACATGCCCGCGCCACCGCGCGCGCCGATCCCGGCCGCCCGATCGCGCTGGCGACCTCGCCGTAGCTGCGCCTCTGCCCCGCCGGGATCCGTGCCAGCGCCGCCCACACGATGCGCTGAAAGTCGGTGCCGCTCACGTCCAAGGCCGGTAGCACTTCGGCGCCCTTGTCGAGCGCATCGCGCACCTGGCGCGCCTCGGCGAATGGCGTCGCCACCTTGCGGCGGAGGGCGCGAGGGAACTCGTCCGCCAGCTGCCGCTCCAGCGCCTTCACCGAGTCGCCAGGATACACGGCGCAGATACCGCGATCGGTGCGGGCCACGAGCAGGTGGCCAAGCGACGAGTTGATCACCGCATACTGGATCTCCATTCCGGCTCCTCCCCTGCGATAGCTCCCTGGTGTCATGCCGAGCATGCGCGCTGAAGCGGCATAGGCCCGGCTGCTCGAATTGAATCCGGCTTCGTACGTGGCCTGGCTTACCGCTCGCCCGGCACGCAGCGACTGGCGCATGTGCTCGCCCCGCACCCGTTCCGCGTAGGCCCGCGGACTCATGCCCTCGACGCGCGCGAAGGTACGCTGCAGGTGCGCCGGGCTGACCGACAATTCCGCCGCCAGCCGGGCGAGCGGCACATTGGCGCCGGCGACCGCATCGATGATGGCGCGCACCCGTTCGGCAAGCGGGGTGTCGTTGCGCTCCGGGCGGCAGCGCCGGCACGCGCGGAACCCACCCCGCTCAGCGTCCGCTGGGGCGGCGAAGAACTCGACCCGGTCGCGCCGTGGCCGACGCGAGGGGCAGCTCGGCCGGCAGTAGATCCCGGTCGAACGCACCGCGTAGACGAACCGGCCATCAGCCCGGGCATCACGGGTTTCCACCGCCCGCCAGGCGGAGCGGGGATCAGGGGCGCGTTGCATGGAGCACACGTTAGCGAGGTTCGCCGGACCCGGCTACCCGGATCGTGCGGTCAAACCGGGCGTGAAGACTTGAGGACGTGAAGACGTGAAGACGTGAAGGAAGTAGCTTCGTGCATGACTGTTTCGCCCATCGTTTCAGCCCGATGGCTTCGGGAGCACCTGCACGACCCCGGCGTCCGCGTCCTCGATGCCTCATGGTATCTCACCACCATGAATCGTGATCCCCGCCGCGAGTTCCGGGAGGGTCACATCCCTGGCGCGCAGCTCTTCAGCATCGACGAGGCGAGCGACCCGTCGTCGCCGCTGCCGCACACCTTCCCGCCCGCCGCGCAGTTCGCCGACGTCGTGTCGCGACTGGTCATTTCGAGCGGCGATCATGTCGTCGTCTACGATGCTTCGGGCACCAACTTCAGTGCGCCACGCGTCTGGTGGATGTTCCGTGCCTTCGGACATGATGATGTCTCCGTGCTCGATGGTGGCCTTGGCGCGTGGAAGGCTGCGGGCGGAGTGATGGCGGTTGGCGATGCCGCAGCCCCTGCGCCCGGCGCATTCACTGCGGCCCTGCGGCCCGACATGTTGCGGAGCGCGGCGGACATACGTGACGCCCTGCTGAAGGGAGCGGTACAGCTCGTGGACATGCGCTCGCGCGGCCGGTTCGAGGCCACCGAGCCGGAACCGCGCCCGGGCCTTCGCGGCGGCCACATTCCCGGGAGCAGGAACCTGCCGTACGCGCAGCTGGTCGACGATCGCGGGCTGCTGCGCTCGCCGGACGAGCTGCGCGCGCTCATCGCGGCGGCCGGTATCGATATCGGTCGGCCCGTGATTGCCTCGTGCGGATCGGGCGTTACCGCATGCAGCCTGCTGCTGGCGCTGCATGTCCTGGGCGTCACCGACACGGCGCTGTACGATGGCTCGTGGACCGACTGGGGGCAGCGGGAGGAGCTGCCCGTGGAAACCGGGCCTCCGCGCTAGCCTGGGGCGATCCGCGACGGGACCGGCGATTCGCCCCCGTGTGCCATGCGCTGCAGCAGGCCAAGTGACTGGCAGACAGGCAGATGCCTGAGGGGTATCCCTCTTGCAACATGAGCGTGTCTTGTCTCCCATTTTCACTTCTGCATGAGGCCGCATCATGTCACGTACCTCTCCGGCCCTCGCTGGCCTTCTCCTCGCTGCGGCACTCGGCGCGTGCAGCAGTGACAGCGGTGGCAGCCCGGCCACGCTCACCATTGCGAAGACTGCGGCCAGCAGCGGCGACAACCAGAGTGGCACCGCCGGCGCGGCGCTGGCCAATCCTCTCCGCGTGGTGGTCACCGATGGCGGCGTCGTTCAGTCCGGCGTCACCGTCACTTGGGCCACGGGCAGCGGCGGCACGGTCACTCCGGTGGGTGCCACGGACGCGAGCGGTGTTGCTTCCGCGAACTGGACACTTGGGGCTGGCGGTGGTGCGCAGACGGCCACCGCGTCGCTCTCCGGCGCCGCCGGATCACCGGTGACGTTCGCGGAGATGACCTCCGTCCCGGTGATGTCGCTCGGCATCAGGTCGG
>JANNSD010000091.1:0-10084 GCA_031402225.1 Gemmatimonadota bacterium
TGACGGGACGGGCATACCCGGCGTCGCGTAGCATCCCTGCGACGGTGATGGCGACGGCATCGAGCGTGTCGCTTGGCCACCGCCTGTCGTCGCCCAGCTCGATTTCGCAGGCGTGGGGGCGGATGCGGCAGCGCACCACGCGGGCGTCCAGCGCCTCGCGCACGGCGGTCTCGGCGCGATCGATGGCGGTGAGGAGTCGCGCGTCGATGGCGATCCCGGTCTCGACCCGGCTCGACAGGCAGGGCGACGCCGGCAGATCGGCGAGGTCGCCCAGGCCGAGCGTGCGGGCGAGGTGCCGGATGTCGGCCTTGCCGATCGCGGCCTCGATGAACGGATGCCGCACGCCCTTCTGGCGCGCCGCCTCGAGGCCGGGCCGGAAGTCGCTGAGGTCGTCGACGTTGGCGCCGGACACGACGACGATGCCGGTGCGACGCGCGAGGTGCTCCAGCGCGCGATAGAGGTTCGACTTGCAGAAGTAGCAGCGGTCGAGGGGATTGCGCAGGTAGTCGGGGTCCTGCAGCTCGCCGGCGTCGACGATGTCGAGCGCCCACTGCTCGCGCGCGGCGATCGCCTGCAGTCGTTCGAGCGCCGCGGCGGGAACGGCGGGCGACGAGGCATGCGCGGCTCGCGCGAGCCCCGGCCCGCGCCGGTGCGCGGCGGCCATGAGGGTGAGGCTGTCGATTCCCCCGCTCACCGCGACCATGACGGGTCCGATGCTTTCCAGGGCGCGGGCGAGTCGTTCCAGGGGATCGAGCGGCAGTGCGGTCATGGGGTGTGTTTCCGTGCGGCCTCGAGCGCGGCGTCGCGCAGCCGCTCCCGGGCGTCGCGGTTTCCGGCGGGGGCGAGGTCGTCCATCTCGGGCTTGGCCCCGGGCGCGCCGTCCGGCCGGGTCGCCACCTTGACGCGCACGGCCTGGCCGCCCACGTCGACGGTAGTGCTTTGGCGCGGCAACGTGACGCGCATGGTGTCGCCGATGCGGATGCCGAGCGTGGTGGTCTCGGCGAAGCACCGATCGGCGACGCGGCGGGCGGCGGGTGCGCGGGCCAGCACCTGCACATGGGTGGCGAGGCGCCCCTTCTTCGCCAGCACCGGCCAGGTGACGATGTCGAGCACGTCGGCATCGCTCCGGAGGCGATCGATGCCGGTCGCGAGGTCCTCGGCGGACTGGTCGTCGATCTCGAACGCCAGCACGGCGACGCTCCCGGCGGACGCGGCGTGATCGGTATCGAACACCAGGACGCGGGTGCAGTTGCTGATGCCGGGCAGCTGCCGGGTGCCGAAACCATGACCGGTCGCGGCGAGCGCTCCGGGCGGTACGTCGAACGCGGGCGCGAGCGCAGCCAGAATGGCGGCCCCGGTTGGCGTCACCCGTTCGCCGGCAATGCCGTCGTCGACGAAGCGAAAGCCCCTGAGGATGGCGGCGGTGGCGGGCGCAGGCACCGGCAGGAGGCCATGCTGGGTCTGCACCCGCCCGCCGCCCAGTGGCAGCGGAGCCACTGACCAGCTGGTGGCCCCGCTCCGCACCGCGAGGAAGGCGGCGAGCAGCAGGTCAACCAGGGTGTCCCAGCCGGCGATCTCGTGGAAGTGCACCCGCTCGAGGGCAACACCGTGCACGCCGGCCTCGGCTTCGCCGAGGAGGCGAAGGCCGCGCCGCGCGAGGGCGCGGACCGATTCGTCCACGCGGGCCGTCGCGAGCAGATGGTCGAGTTCGGGGTAACTGCCGTGACCGTAGGCCGGCGCGTCGATGCGCAGCCGGTGCCCGTGCAGCACCCCGTCATCGTGCGGGGCAAAGGCGATGCGCAGTTCAGCGGGGAAGTCCTGCGCCGCCAGCATCTGAGCAGCCTCGTCGCGGAGGTGGGGAAAGGCGTCGGCGAGGGCCGCGACGAACATGTCGCCGGCGAGGCCGCCGAGCGGTTCCACGTGGATATGCATCGGGTCAGGCGTGGTCGGCGGGACGGTAAGTGCTCACGGGCTCGGCCGACGGACGGCGCGCCCGACGATGAGGGTGATATTGTCGCTGCCGCCATCTTCCAGGGCATCGTTGAGGAGGTCCTGGCAGACCTGACGGGCCGACGTCATGGTGCGGAGCCGTTCGGCGATGCGCTCGTCGGAGACGTGCTTGAAGAGGCCATCGCTGCAGAGCAGGCCGACCTGGTCCCAGTGCTGGTCCATCTGCGTGACGACGGGTGCGGCCTGGTGACCGCCGATGGCGCTGGAGAGGACGTTGGCCCAGCGGGTCCGTGGCGCGTCGGTACGATTGAGGATGCCCTGGTCGATGAGTTCCTGGGCCATGGTCTGGTCGCGCGTGAGCTGAATCAGCTTGTCGTTGCGCAGGACGTAGCAGCGGCTGTCTCCCACCTGGAGGAGATAGGCGCGGGGCCAGATGCCGATCCAGAGCGTGAGCGTGGTGGCCATCCTGCGATGCTCGTCGTCGTTGGCGTGCTGGAGGATCGCGGCATGGACCTGCATGGCGGCATCGGCGACGGCATCGGAGAAGGTGTCGACGCGGTGGCCGTCGGCGGCGTGATAGGCCTTGATGCACTGGGTGACGTACTCGGTGACGCGCTCGACGGCGAGGCGGCTCGCCTCTTCACCGGCTTCGGTGCTGCCGACGCCGTCGGCCACCATGGCCATGAAGGCGAGGCGCTTGGCGGCGGGCCAGTGGGTGCCGGGTGGCAGGCTGGTGAGGTGGATCTCTACTTGTCGCCGGAGCGAGGCGACGAGGAAGTGATCCTGGTTGGTTTTCCGCACTTTGCCGGTGTGGGTGAGGCCGAAGATGTCGAGCTCCTCGTCCGTCGGCGCGCGAGTGAGTTCGCTGGCCTCGGTGGTGTCCCTCTGCGCGTCGGTTGGTGCGGTCATACCAGGTTCCCCATCTCTGCCCTGCTCAGGGCGTGAATCCGACGCTCTCCCAGAGTGGCGCGGGCTCGAAGGCGCTCACCGGCTCCCCTGCAGGATGCGCGATAATCTCGACCAGCGCAATCGTGGCCGGTCATGCCCGCTGGTAGCGCACGATGGTCGAGAAGCGCTTGAATGCCGCCCGGCGGGCTGGCGGGGAGATCCGGTCCAGGAAGGCCCAGAGCCATCCGAGCGACATGGTGCGCCCGAGGCGACGTCCCTCCTCAAAGGAACTGCGGAACTCCACTTCGCGCCATCCGAGGGCGGCGAAGAACGCAGGCCCGTCGGCGGGGCCGAAGAGGAAGGGGGCGTTGCCGGCGCGGACGGACGGCGCCCAGTTCTTCTCCATCATCGTGAGCAGGGCGGGGCTAGCGAGGTCGGTGAGCCAGTGCTGCATCGCCGGGATATCGTGGAGGTCGCGCGCGAGGTTGGTGACCTGGTGCGGCTGCAGGTAGATGAGCAGTCCCTCGGTGATGACGAGCACGCGCTTCGCGGAGGCGCCGACCAGACGAAACAGCTCGCGGCGGGCGAAGCCGTCAGCGAGATCCACCCGGTGCGGCTCGTAGGCGCAGTTGGGGCGCTCGCCGCCCAGGATCGACTGCTTGTAGTCGATCATGTCAGGCAGGTCGACATCGATCCACCGCAACGTGTGCGGCAGCGCCAGGCGCCAGGGACGCGCATCGAGCCCGGCGGCGAGGTTGAGCACGGTATCGATGCCGTCGGCCGCGATGGTGCGGAGGATGATCTCGTCCATCACCGCGGTGCGGGTGACGAGGGGCCACGACATCTTCCGCCCCTCGGGGAGGGCGTCGAGGATCTGGAACCCGCGCTCGCCGGCGAGGCGCCGGGCATACGGATCGCGAAAGATGGCGTCGGGGCGCTCGGTCTCGAGGGCGCGGTAGCAGGCGACCCAGAGGGCGGTGTCGGAGACGTGGGTGATCGTGCCAGCGTCGCCGGCGGTGACGCTGGGTTCGACGGTCATGCTGAAAGATGCCGGGACGTCCCGCGGGCCGCCATGGCGCCTACCGGTTAACGTTGGGGATGCGAAAAATCGCCGTCGTGATCGCCAACCCGGTGGCGGGTCGGGGACGCGCATCGGCGATGGCGCGGGCCGTCGTCGCGCTGATGGAGGGGCCGGACGTCGACGTGGTGCTGCAGGAGACGACGGCACCGGGGCATGCGTGCGAGCTGGCGCGGACGGCGGTGGCGCGGGGCGCCGATCGGGTCCTGGCGGTGGGCGGGGACGGCACGCTGCACGAGATCGCGACGGCGCTGGCGCATACCGGCTGCGCCATGGGTGTGCTGGCGGCGGGTCGGGGGAACGATTTTGCCGGCGCACTGGGACTGCCGCGCGATCCAGCGACCGCGGCGGCGGTGATGCGGTCGGACGCGCGGACGGCGACGGACCTGGGCGTCATCAACGGTCGCGTCTTCCTCACGGTGGCGGCCACGGGGTTCGATGCAGCGGTGGCGCGGCGGGTGCACGACGGCGGGTTCCGGATGTTTGGTGGCGGGGCTTATCTGGCCGGTGCGCTCTGGATGCTGCCGACGTGGCCGGCACCAACCCTTCGCATCCGGGGCGACTTCGGCGAGCGGCAAGGTCCCTATCTTCTGGCGGCGGCGGGCAACACCACGCGGTACGGTGGCGGGATCATGATGACGCCGGACGCGTCGCCACATGATGGCCTGCTCGACTGCTGCCTGATTCGCGACCTGTCACGGCTCCGCGCGCTGGCACTGCTGCCGCAGACGTATTCGGGGATGCACGGCCGCTACCCCGAAGTGGAAATGGTGCGCACGGCACGGCTGGAAATCGAGGCGGAGGGCGGAGTATTCATGACGGCGGACGGGGAACTGATGGGTGAGTCGCGCGCGGTGATCGAGGTGGCGCCGGGCGCATTGCTGATTCAAGGGAGCGTTTCATGAACGTCGGGAGTGCAACGGTGAAGCTGGTGGGTGTGCCGATGGTCCTGGTCGCCCTGGTGGCATGCGGGGGCAAGGCGGACCGTCGGGACAAGTCCCCGACCCTGGGCGAGCAGATGGACGAGGCCAAGGACCGCTGGGCCATCGACAGTGCGCGCCTGGCATCGGAGGCGGAGGCGGCAGCGGCGCCGAGCGACCTGCCGGGCTCCACCTGGCGGCTGGTGCGGTTTCAGTCGTCGGATGGCAGCGTCCTCACGCCAGAGACGGGGGGGGTATACACCGTCGCGTTCGGCACCGACGGCCGGGTGAGCGTGGTGGGGGGCTGCAATCGCGGGAGCGGCACGTGGACCTCGACACCGCCGAGCGGGCTCAGCTTCGGTCCGCTGGCCACCACGCGGGCAATGTGTCCGCCGGAATCGATGTCTGCCAGGTTCCTAGGCGACTTTCAGCACATGCGGTCGTACGTGATCGTCGACGGGCGACTGCATGTCAGTCTCCAGGCCGATGGCGGCATCTATGAGTTTGTGCCCGAGGAGGAGGTGACGGAGAGTGCACCACCGAGTGGCGCCATGGCGCCGGTCATCTTCCGGTGCACCGACTCGACCGGCGTCCGGAGCCGGATCCTCGCCACGTTTGTGGGCGGCACACCCGGCAAGGTCACGCTGACCCGGGGTGCGAAGACCGTCACGGCAGCACAGGTGCGCTCGGCGAGTGGCGCCAGGTACGAGGGGCCAGGGGTGGTGTTCTGGAGCAAGGGACGCGATGCGACGGTGACGTGGCTCGGCACCGCGCTCACCTGCGCGCGGACGCAGGAATGAACCGCATCGTCGCCGGGGTCGGCGCGGTGGCCCTGCTGCTGGCACTGCCGGCGCCGGGCCAGGCCCAAGTGACGCCGGGTCGCGTGGTGTGGCACGACCTGGTAACGCGTAACCTCCCGGTGTCGAGGGCGTTCTACGGGGCGCTGTTCGGCTGGACATGGCGCGCGCCATCGCTGAGCAAGAACCTCGACTACGTGGTGGGTGAGCGGGCGGGGGTGGCGATGGCCGGCATTGCCTCGTCGCGCGACGGAAAGCTCAACGCCTCGCAGTGGATCACCTTCTTTGCCGTGGACAACGTCCGGCGGTCGGCCCAACTCGCCGTCGACTCGGGCGCCACCGTGGTCGTGGCCCCGATGCGGACGGGGAGCTGGAACGACGAGGCGGTGCTCCTGACCGATCCGCAGGGTGCGCCCTTCGCGCTGATGCGGCCGGCCCAGGAGCCCCGCGACCTCCCGGCGCAGATCAATGGCTGGCTCTGGGTGGAACTGTGGACGAACGACCTGGACCGGGCGACGGGCTTCTACGGCAACCTGCTGGGCTGGACGCGGCGGGCGGTCACCGTTGGCGGCACGGAGTACCAGCGCTTCGACCGGGACTCGACGCCGATGGCGGGGCTGGTGGCGCTGCCGGTGAGGGATGTGCAGCCCAACTGGCTGCCGACGATCCGGGTGGCGGACGTGAACGCAACGCTGCGGCAGGCGGTGGCACTGGGGGGGCGGGTCATCCTCGCACCGCGGGCGGATATGCGCAACGGCACGGTGGCGATCATCGGGGACCCCACCGGTGCGGCGCTGGCGGTGCAGCAGTGGGACGATCCGCTGCCGCCGGTCACGCGGGATTCCCAGCCATGAACCGGTCGGGAGCGCGCGCGTCGCTGCTGGTGTTCATCGCGCTGATCGGGTTGGGTGCCGCCGCCTGCGGGGGCGCGCGCTACTGGTCGGTGACGGTGGGGACGGCCCTGCCGGCGCCGTGGGGAGCGGTGACAATCAACACGGCGGTGCCGATGGGGTACGGATGGTAGGAACGGCAACGACGTAAGGAGGAACTGCAACAGCGGAGAAACCGAAGGCGCTCCGCCCCTGGCTCCTCCGCCGTTGGTGTTCCGTCGTCTGGTTTCCGCCTAGTTCCCTGAGACTCTCGTCACTCCCGCGTCCCCACCCTTCCAGTTCTGCTTCAGCGTCGCCTCGGCCTGCGCGGCGACGGTGGTATCCCCGGCGGCGCGGGCGGCGTGGGCGAGGCCCAGCAGCGACAGCGACCGTCCCGGCGCCAGGGCCAGGGCGCGGGTGAATTCCTGCTGCGCCTCGGCGGATTGGCCCTGCGCCAGGAGCACCTCTCCCAGCAGCTCATGCGTCGGCTTCACGATGTCCGGTGGGCCGTACTCGGCCGAGAGTCCGTCCTCGAACTTCGTCGCGTCGCGGAGCAGCGCGAGTCCTTCCGCCTGCCGGCCCGCGCCGATGTGCACCAGGCCTCGCAGCTCCATCTCCAGCGCCGCCGCCGTCTCCACCCGTCCATAGCGATCGCTCGTGCCCTGTGCACTGAGGGCGGCGATCTGGTCGGCCGCCGACGCCGCGGCCTCGATCTTTCCCCGCTGGTAGGCGGCGAAGCCCTCGGTGAACACGGCAATGGCTCGCGGCGCGGTGCCAAGCGCGGTGGTATCGAGCTTCCACCCGAGAATGGGATCGTTCCACTCCTCGGCGTTGATGACCTGCTGCGCGCGCATGAGCACGAGGTAGGATCGCGACCCGGGCCGGGGCTGGGCCGGCATGTTGGCGCGGGTGAGTTCGATGAGGCGCCGCGCGTCAGCGTAGCGTCCCTCTTGCAGCAGGCCGTAATGCATCCAGCTGGTATAGTGCCCCGGGCGCCATGTGGCGCTGTCGGGTCCGGAGGCGATGGCGTTCTGCTGCACGACTTCGGGCCACATGCCAAGCGCCAGGAAGATGTGCGTGGTCATGTGCTGGGCGTGATCGGCGCCGGGCGCGATCTGGGAATAGCGCTGCGCCGCGTACAGGCCGATAGGCGCGTGGACCGGATCGTCGAAGGCATGGATGACGTAGTGCGCGGCCCCCGGGTGCTCCGGGTTCTGGCGCAGCACATCCTGCGCGATGGCACCGGCGCGCATGTAGGTGGGGACATTGCGCACGGCCTGGCTGAGCGACATGAGCGACAGGGCGTAGAAGGCCTGCGCCTCGTGGTCGGCGGTATCAGCGGCGCGGAGCTGCTCGAGCGCGTGCGAGAAGAGCGTATCGCGCCGAGCCTTAGGCCCTTCACCGTAGAGGATCTCGGCGCTGGCGAGCCAGGCCTGCTCGCGCGGCGTCGGGGCCTTCGCCAGTCGCTCCTCGGGGGTGGCGCCGAGGCGGGCCAGCACCGCGCGCGCCGCGGGGAGGTCCTGCTCGTTCCAGAGGCCATGGGTGTAGGTCATCGCCTCGCCCCAGTAGGCCAGGGCGAATCCGGGGTCCTGCTGCTGGGCCTCGCGGAAGGCGGCAGCGGCGTCTTCGAACTCGAAGCTGTGGAGCAGCTTCACGCCGCGGATGAAGGCGGGCTGCGCCGCCGCGCTGCCGGAGTTCGGGAAGACGATGACGCCGAGCTGGTCCTGCGCCTCCAGGGGGGCGATGGGGACGGCCAGCAGGAGGCCGGCAACGAGCGAGCGGATCATGGGTAACATCATGTCGTCAATATGGCGTTCCGGACGCCGCAAGTCACGTATATTCAGACGCCATGTTTCCCATCCGAGACGACAACCCGACGCTCCGCACACCGGTGGTCACCTATGGGCTCATCGCCCTCAACGTGGCGGCCTGGGTGCTGGTGGAAGGGATGGGCACCGCGCCGCGACTGATCCAGTCGGTGTGTGAGCTCGGCATGATTCCCGGTGAACTCTTCCAGACGCTGCCGGCGGGCACCTCGGTACCCGTCGGCGAGGGCGTGGCGTGTGTGCTGGGGAATGTCAGTACCTGGTGGACGCCATTCACGTCGATGTTCATGCACGGCGGGTGGCTGCACCTCATCGGCAACATGTGGTTCCTGCACATCTTCGGGAACAATGTGGAAGACTCGATGGGGCGGGTGCGCTACTTCGTGTTCTACATCCTGTGCGGCCTGATTGCGGCGCTCACGCAGGCATTCCTGAGCCCCACCAGCGCGGTGCCGATGGTGGGTGCGTCGGGCGCCATCGGCGGGATCATGGGGGCGTACATCGTGCTGTACCCACGGGTGCAGATCCACATGCTGATCTTCCTGCTCGTGTTCGCGACCCGCATCGTGGTGCCGGCGTACTGGATGCTGGGCTACTGGTTCCTGATGCAGGTGTTCAGCGGCTACGGCTCGATCGGCGCCGATCGTGGCGGGGTGGCGTTCTGGGCGCACGTCGGCGGGTTCGCCGCGGGGGCGCTGCTGGTGAAGCTGTTCAGCAAGCCGGACATCGTGGCGGAGCACCGTGCCAGCCTGCAGAACTTCGTGCGCGGGCAGTTTCGTGACCGTACCGCCTGAGCGGGTCGCTGCGATCCTGGCCCTCCCCGACACGCATGTGTGGACGGGGGCGGCGCCGGCGTGGCTGGGCGACCCAGGGCAGCGCGGCATCGGGGCGTTCATCGACCACACGCTGCTCCGCGCGGAGGCCACGCCCGACGAGATCGATGACGCCGCACGGGAGGGACTCGCGCTGGGTACGGCGACGGTGTGCGTCAACGGCCGCTGGGTGGCGCGCGTGCGGAAGGCGCTGGAGGGATCGCCAGTGAAGACCTGTGCGGTGATCGGCTTCCCGCTCGGCGCGATGGCGACCTCGGTGAAGGCAGACGAGGCGCGGCAGGCGCTGGCCGATGGCGCCGCCGAACTCGACATGGTGATGAGCCTGGGCGAGGCCAGGGCGGGGCACTGGGACGTGGTGGCGAAGGACATCGCGGCGGTCATCGCCGTGGCGGGGACGGTGCCGGTCAAGGTGATCCTGGAGACGGCGGTGCTGTCACCCGCGGACATCGTGCAGGCATCGCTGGTCGCCATGGATACCGGCGCTGCGTTCGTGAAGACGTCCTCGGGATTTCATGGCGCGGGCGGCGCGATGGAAAACGCGGTGCGGCTGATGCGGCGCGCGGCGGGGTCGAAGATCGGGGTCAAGGCATCGGGCGGGGTGCGCACCGGCGAAATGGCGATCCGGTTCCTGGCGGCGGGGGCCAACCGCCTGGGCACGTCCGCCACGGCCGAGATGGCGGCGATCGTCGGGCCCGGCGCACCGACACTGGCCGAACTGTTTGCCAAGCTCCCCGATCCGGCGCCAGCGCCAGCGGGGTACTGAATCACGTCATCCTGAGCGAACGGTCTTCCGGAGCGAACGGTCATCCTGGAGTCATCGGAGCGAGCGGTCATCCTGGGCCCGTCGGAGCGAACAGTCATCCAGCACCCGTCGGAGCGAGCAGTCATCCTGGACCCGTCGGAGCGAGCAGTCATCCTGCACC
>JANNSD010000092.1:0-8560 GCA_031402225.1 Gemmatimonadota bacterium
CGACAGTGGTTTACAACCCGAAGGCCGTCATCCCACACGCGGCGTCGCTGCGTCAGGCTTTCGCCCATTGCGCAAGATTCCCCACTGCTGCCTCCCGTAGGAGTCTGGGCCGTGTCTCAGTCCCAATGTGGCTGGCCATCCTCTCAGACCAGCTACCCGTCGTCGCCTTGGTGAGCCATTACCTCACCAACTAGCTGATAGGCCGCGAGGCACCTTTCCGGCGCATTGCTGCTTTCCGATCCGGGGTATGCACCCCGAACAGCGTATGCGGTATTACCCGGCCGTTAGGCCGGCTATCCCCCACCGGAAGGAATGTTCCTCACGTGTTACGCACCCGTTCGCCACTGGGGTATTGCTACCCCCGTTCGACTTGCATGTGTTAGGCACGCCGCCAGCGTTCGTCCTGAGCCAGGATCAAACTCTCCAATGAGAATTCGATATAGCTCCAGTCGAACAACTGGTTGTTCTCAGTCGTCCGAATCACGTCAGAGTCTTCAAACCCTCATTGCTGACCTTCTGCGAGGCCAACAATTCACAGGGTTCCGCACTCCCGTCGATTCCACTGCACATCACTTGTCAAAGAGCGTTGCTTCAAAGTCGTTACTGCAAAACTCAGTTGCTGTTTTGCGGCAGCCCACAAGGTTAGCCGCAGTTCCCAGCAGAGTCAAGTCTTTGGTCTGAACCCGCTTGACTGCCCGACCAGCATCCAGCAACAGGGCAGCAAAGGGAGGGCAAACCTAGCGGCCACATCACGGAGACGCAAGGGGCCGAAACTCCCGGAACCGCCACAGCGGAGGAACCAACAGCGTCCCTCCGCAGGCACCCATTCGGGGCTCAGGCTAGGGCGTAAGGTCCTTCCGCGGGGGCTCCATCCGCACCACCCAAATGCCGTTGTTCATGTCGTTTACGTACGCCAACCCATCCTTCACCACCACGCCCCAGGTCATGGCCGAGTTCTGCGTCTTGCCGTCCATGTCGGCGGTGTTGAGGTGGCCGTATTCCCTGCCCTGCGCGCGGAGATCGCCAAGGAGCTGGCCGGAAATGTCGAACGTCCGGAAGCCGGCGTTGTAGGCGCCCATATAGAGGGTGTCACCGGCGACCCAGATGTTGTGCACGCCGCCGTACTCGGGCTCGTACCACGCGACCACGTGCGGGTTCTGCACGTCGCTGATATCGATGACCTGCAGGCGACCATAGGCGCGGAACGCCGAGGCATCCTTCGCCCCCTTCACCGGACCAGCGGGAAAGACTTCATCGGCGACGAACACGTAGTCGTTGTGGCGCCAGGCGGTATGCGTGCCGCGAATGAAACCCGGGCCGGCCGACGCCTCGACCTGCCGATAGAGCGCGTTGAGGTCGTACTTGTACTGGGCGACCAGTTGCGGGTTGGACGGACTGCCACCCTTCACGCCATTGCCGATATCGAGGATGACGAGGCCGTCGTTCCAGTAGCTCAGGTACGCGAGACCATTCTGCACGTCGATGTCGTGCAGGGTGCGCCCGGCATCGGGACGGCTGGTGCGCCACTGAGCCACTTCGGTGGGCTTGGTGGGGTCATTGATGTCGATGACGTGCATGGCGCCGGTGCCATCGTTCGTCAGGTACACATGCGTGCCGTACTTCTCCTGCTGGAACACGAACGCCGAATGGACGCCGGAGTTGACGCCCTCGGTGAACTCGGAGATGACCTTGGGATGGGCGGGGTCTTCGGCCGACGCGATGACGATGCCATTCTTGCGATCGGAGGCGCCCTCGCGGGTGAAGACGATGGTCTTGCCGTCCGGCGTGCTCATGACGTCGTTGACCCGCCGGGTGTTGGAGATGATCGAGTCGGTGACGACTGGATGCGCCGGGTCGCTGATGTCGATGGCATAGAGCACATCACCACCGCTGCCGCTGCCGAGGAAGGCATGCTTCCCGTCGGGCATGACCCAGACTTCCTCAGTGGTGAAGCGGCTGCGCGGCAGGCGGCCGACCACCGTCAGTGGACGACGGATGTCGCGCGGTGCCAGCGTGACAGCGGCGTCGGCGCTCTTGCTGCCGAAGCTGGCGGTGACGAGGTACGAGCCCGGCTCATAGCCGACGAAGGCGCCATTGGCGTCCATCACCCCATTGCCGGGAGAGAAGCTCCAGGTGGGGGTGAGACCAGAAATGACGGCACCATTGCGATCGCGCGCGGTGACCTTGAAGACGATCACGTCGCCGGTCTTCGCGTCGGAGCGCGCGGGAGTGAGCTCGAGCGAGGCGAGAGTATTCGCGATGACCTGGACGCTGACTTTCTCTTCCACGGAGCCGGTCTTGGCCGAAATGACGGCCTTGCCGGGGGCCACGGCCGTCACGACGCCGTCGTCACCCACCCTGGCCACTGCAGGCGCCGAACTCCGCCAGGCGAACTTGTCGCTGCGCTGGTCGCTGGCCGCCGAGTAGCTGGTGGCGGTCATGCGGAGACGCTGGCCCACCACCATGCGACCCACGGCGGGCTGGACATCGATGCGGGACGCCGGCCCCGGGAGCATGCGGACGTCCACCTTCTCGACCACGGGCTTGGTGCCCGGGACGGAGGCGATGACCGAGACGCCGAGGGCACCGGTGGAGCCGGACTCGATGAGACCGGTGCTGTCCACCTTACCCTCAAAGCGCCCGCCGCCCGCCATGTACTTGATGGTGGCGCCATCGACCGGCTTGCCCGAGGCGTCGAGGGCCACGGTCCGGAGGCGCAGGGTGTCGCCGGCCGTCATGGTGACCTTGGTGCCGGGCGAGACCTGCAGCGACGCGATCGGCGACGGTGCCAGGCCGGCCGGCTTGGCCGGTGGCGGTGGGGCGGTCGGGGCCTGAAAGGCGGCGAGGAGGGCGAGGGACAGGATCATGTTTGGATTTGGGAGTTAAGAGTTAGGAGTCGAGAGTCGAGAGTCGAGAGTCAGTCGGCAGCCCTACGGAATACGCAGGCGCCGGGTTGCTGGGTACGGGAAGAAATCTACCACTTCCCCGGCCCGCTGGCGTTCCTGCATCGACAACCAGAATTCGGGCTGGAAGAGGCCGGCATGCTGGGCGAGGAAGGCCGCGCCGAGCGCGCCGGGCAGCATGAGGAAGTTGCGGAACTCCTCGGGAAAGATGTCTCCCTCCCGCACGGCAAACCACGTCTCGGCGCTCATCTCGTCCTCATGGGTCGCGGCGGTGGGCAGCCGGCGCACATGGCAGTCGGTGAGGAGGCAGAGCTCGTCGTAGTCATAGAAGATCACCCGACCGTGGCGGGTGACGCCGAAGTTCTTGAGCAGCATGTCCCCGGGGAAGACGTTGGCCGCGGCCAGGTCGCGGACGGCATTGCCGTAGTCGACCACCGCCTCGAGCGCCGCCGCCGGTTCCGCCGAGCGGAGGAAGAGGTTGAGCGGCGTGACCCGGCGTTCACAGTACGCGTGGCGAATGATCACCTCGTCGCCGTTCACCATGACCGTGCTCCCGGCGATCCGGGTAAGCTCATCCAGCAACGCCGGCACGAAGTGATCGCGGCGGAAGCGAAGATGATCGAACTCCTGGGCATCGGCGAGCCGCCCCACCCGGTCGTGCGCAAAGACCAGGTCGTACCTCGCGCGGACCTGGGCATGGGTGACCGACTTGGGTGGATCGAAATGGTCCTTGATGATCTTGAAGACGACGTTGAGCGACGGCAGGGTGAACACCGTCATCACCATGCCGCGATCGCCCTCGGAGACCTCGAAGCGGGCGCCGGGGGTGTCGAGGTGGCGCATGAGGGTGCGATAGAAGACGGTCTTGCCGTGCTTGTGATAGCCGATCGCGGTCCACAGCTCGTCCTCGCGCTTGACCGGCATGATCGAGGCGAGGAAGTCGATGACCGGCGCCGGGTGCTCCAGGTCGGCGTGGAAGTAGGAGCGGCTGAAGCCGAAGACGGCACTGGTTTCGTCTGGGCTGGTGAGCACGGCATCGAGTGCGACGCCGTGGGCCTCGTGGGTGAGCGCGAGCACCAGCGGCACCAGTCCGCGGTCGGAGCGGAGCCGGCCGACGATGTAGGCGCCCTTGTTGCGATAGAACACGCCGGGGAGGATCTCGGCGGTGAGGGCGAGGCCGGTGGCGGGCCATTGGTGCAGCTCGCTCAACTGGCGCACGATCGCGGCGGCGGCGAGTGCGACATCGCGATCCTGGTCCTCCCAGGGGGCGCTGATTGGGGATGCGTGGAGGATGGCTCGGATGAGAGATGGGTCGATGGGGCCGTTGAAGGTCGTGAGTCGTGAGTCGTGAGTCGTGAGGGAGTCGTGAGTCGTGAGTCGTGAGTCGTGGGAGAGGAGCGGCGCGGTGAACTCGCTGCTCGCGTCATTGCCGACGGTGCCGAGGAGGCGACGGGTGACGGAATTGAAAAAGGTGGCGGCGAGGTCGGCGTCGGGGCTGGCGGCGACTTCGCGGGCGAAAGCGTCGCGGACGCGAGACCAGTGGCCGCGTGGATTGGGGGGCAGCACGCCCAGCTCGGCGACGAGGCGTTCGACCCAGCCCTGGTAGGAGGCCAGGCGCGCGGCGGCATCGTCCTGGCCGCCCTGCCACTCGCGGCGCGCAAAGCGGCCGCGAGCGCGGCGGGTCATGCCGCGGAACTCGGCATGCCAGGCGCCGAAGGCGGCGGCGATGCGGAGAGCGACGCTATCGCTTACGCGCATACATGCGCGGGACGTGAAGACGTGAAGACGTGAAGACGTGAGGATGTGAGGACGTGAGGACGTGAAGTCGCTCCGAAGGAGTTAAATTGGTGACTTCCCCCCGTCCCCACAGGGTGCATCATGACTGCCTCCGTATCTTCCGCCCCGTTCACTCCGCCGCCTGGCGGCGAGTCGATCACCCTGGTCGATGGCCGGCTCACGGTGCCCGACCACCCCATCATCCCGTTTATCGAGGGGGATGGTACGGGGCCGGACATCTGGCGCGCGTCCAAGTATGTGCTGGACGGGGCCGTCGCCAAAGCCTACGGCGCCAAGCGGACGATCGAATGGTTCGAGGTCTATGCCGGCGAAAAAGCGAAAGACCGGCTCGACAGCTGGCTGCCGGACGATACCATCAAGGCGATCGCGAAGTACCTGGTGGCGATCAAGGGACCGTTGACCACGCCGGTAGGTGGCGGGTTCCGCTCGCTCAACGTGGCGCTGCGGCAGCAGCTTGACCTCTATGCCTGTGTGCGGCCGGTGCGATGGTTTACCGGCGTGCCCTCGCCGGTCAAGCAACCCGAGCTGGTGGACATGGTGATTTTCCGGGAGAACACGGAGGATATCTACGCCGGCATCGAGTACAAGGCAGGCACCGACCAGGCGAAGCGGCTGGTGCGCTTCCTGATGGACGAGCTCGGGGTGACCACGATCCGCTTCCCCGCCACCAGCTCAATCGGCATCAAGCCGATTTCGGAGGAGGGGAGCAAGCGCCTGATGCGCTCGGCGCTGCAGTATGCACTGGCGCTCGGGCGGAAGAGTGTCACGCTGGTGCACAAGGGCAACATCATGAAGTACACCGAGGGGGGGTTCCGGGACTGGGGCTACGAGGTGGCGATGCAGGAGTTCGGTGCCACGGAGATCGACGGCGGCCCGTGGTGCAAGCTGCCTTCCGGGCTGGTGGTGAAGGACGTGATCGCGGATGCGTTCCTGCAGCAGATCCTGACCCGGCCCGCCGAGTATGATGTCATCGCGACGATGAACCTGAACGGCGACTATATCTCGGACGCCCTGGCGGCGCAGGTGGGCGGGATCGGCATCGCGCCGGGAGCGAACATCAACTACCTCACCGGGCACGCGATCTTCGAGGCGACGCACGGGACGGCCCCCAAGTATGCGAACCAGAACAAGGTGAACCCGGGGTCGGTGATCCTGTCGGGCGAGATGATGCTGCGGTACCTGGGGTGGTACGAGGCGGCGGACCTGGTCGTGAAGGCACTGGAAAAGACGATCGGGCAGAAGCGGGTGACGTACGACTTCGAGCGACTGATGGGGGGGGCGACGCTGGTGAGCTGCAGCGGGTTTGGGGAGGCGATTGTGGAGAATATGGGTTGAGAGTCGTGAGTCGTGAGTCGTGAGTCGTGGGTACTCTAGACTCTGGACTCTGGACCCTCTCTTGGCTTCGCCAGTAGCCGTTCCGCGAAGTCCACGCGCTCGGCGAGCTCTGCGACTTCGTGGCGAAGGGCCTCGAGTTCCTCCAGAACCTGCTCGCTGATTCTTTCGCCCGATTCAGGGACCTCGGGATCCCAGCGGCGGACCAGGCGCCCCTCCGCGTCGCGGAACTGGCCGGCCCCCACGAGGATGCAGTCATAGAGATACCAGACGCCGAATCCGCCGAGGGTGCAGGCCATCAGGATGCCGGAATTGACCTTCCCGACGTAGAAACGGTGGGCGCCGAACATGCCCAGGAAGACGGCGAGGGCGAGGGCGACGCCGCGGGACTTGTCGGAGGTTTCGGAGCTGGTCATGGCGTCAGGGAACCTCAATGTGGGTGGGTGAAGATTGGCGGGGCGCCCCTACCAGCGCCAGCGGGCCGTTACTAAGGTTTGAGAGAACCGAGAGATGCATTCTCCGGGCGTCCGTAGCTCAGTTGGATAGAGCAACAGCCTTCTAAGCTGTGGGTCGGAGGTTCGATTCCTCCCGGGCGCATTGAGTTGCGGGTTCAAGCAATTGTAACGGAACATAGGACGATCGTCCTAACGTCATGCAATATAATGCGTTAAGAGACTTTGTTACAATGGAATGTATTGCGCGGGTGGCCATGGCTGCCCAGATTGGTTTCGTCGGATACAGAGCGCAATGAGCAGGTCTTCAGTAACAACGCCACGTTTGAGGTGTGATCATGATTCGGCGCCGTTGGTCGATCGTAGCAGCATTGGCACTGGTTGCTGGCACCGCTGGCACCGCTGCGGCAGACACCTTCACGTATCCGGGTGGCGTCATCACGATCAACGCGCCTTCGAACGACTGGGCGGGTCGGGCGCTGATCGGTGTGTGCAATTCCAACCCCACTCTGTGCATGAACACTCTGCAGCAGTACATCGGAAACATTTCGCAGCCCGGCTCATACCAGACTCGCACCGGGACGCAGATCTCTTGGGCGCCCAGCATCACCACGACGCCTGAGCCCCTTACGATGGCACTGTTGGGCACCGGGCTGGCGGGCATTGGACTGGCGGCGCGCCGGCGCAAGAGTCCGCCGCTGGCCTGAAGCAGCGAGCAATGTAAAGGAAGCGGCCCCCTGCGGGGGGCCGTGTTTGTTTGGGGGAGACGGGAGACGGGAGACGGGAGACGCCCAGGAGGATAACCAAGCTAGAAACCGAGGCCAGCTGGCACGCGTAGAGGGCCCAGCCCGTTATCGTACCCGTCATCAATCATCTGGAGATCCCTGTGGTGCGCACCCTCATTGCCATGCTGTCCCTGAGCCTAGCCGGCACGCCGGCCGGCGGTGACCCGCCTGCCAGCGGCGCGGAGGTACTGCAGCGGATGCATGACGCCTACGCCGGCAAGTGGTACACGACGCTGACGTTCGTGCAGAAGACGACCTATCCCGACGCCCGGGTAGAGACGTGGTATGAGGCGGCGGCCATTCCGGGGAAACTCCGGATCGACGTGGCGCCGATTGACAGCATGAATACGATCCTGTTTCGCTCGGACTCGATCTACCAGTACGGCCAGGGAAAGATCACGCTCGCGCGGCCGATGATCCACCCGCTGATGGTGCTGGGCTTCGACGTGTATGCGCAGCCGGTGGACGTCAGCGCCGCGAAGCTCGCGTCACTGGGCTTCGACCTGAGCCGGGTACGCGAGGACACGTGGAAGGGGCGCAAGAACTGGGTGGTGGGGACGGTGTCACCCGACTCGCTGTCGCGGGAGTTCTGGGTGGACCAGGAGCGGCTGGTGTTCACGCGGATGGTGCAGAGCGCGCCCCGGAAGTCGACGCCGGGAAAGAACGATATCGCGGAGATCCAGTTCAACGAGTACGAGAAACTGGGTGGGGGCTGGATCGCGATCCAGGTGGCGTTCTACAACAACGGTGAACGAGTGCAGACCGAGCAGTACGCGGATGTGAAGGCGAACCCGGTGCTGGAGGCTGGGCTGTTCGAGCCGGGGGAGTGGAAGCGGCCGGGGTGGGTGGGAAACCACTAGGAACAGCGACAGCGTGAGGAGGAACGGCGACAGCGTGAGGAGGAACCGCAACTGCGTAAGGGCTGAGGGGGATAGGGAGACAAGAAGTCAGGGCGGCAAGAGCGGCAGATGAAAGCAACTGAATGCTTCCGCTTGCCGCTCCTGCCGCCCTGTCATTCCTGCCGCCTTCCATCGGGGCGCCCGGATTTGAACCGGGGACCTCCTGCTCCCAAAGCAGGCGCGATACCAGGCTACGCTACGCCCCGCACTCACCTGCATTCTCCGCCGCCTGAACCACCGGCGACGGACGTCAAACTAGTGTGATCCGGCGCTCAGGGCACCTTGGGCGCGGTGGCGAAGATCTTCGCCATGGTGGTGTTGATCTCCTGTTCCGTCGGCGCCTTCGCGCCCGGCGACCCCTGCCAGACGCCGCGCCAGGCGGTGTTGCCGGT
>JANNSD010000093.1:0-2571 GCA_031402225.1 Gemmatimonadota bacterium
CCAACCAGGCCGGTGTCCCGCTGGAGATCGACCTGCCGATGGCGCTCATGTTCGCGGCGGCGGCGGTGCTGTGCCTGGCGAGCACGCTGATATCGCTCCGCATCGGGCTCAAGCGGATTCGCGAAATCGACGCCTGATCTCGCTGCTGCAGCACAAGCGTCACCTCCCAAACCGCCGCCCCGGCGGTTTTTCTGTTCCTGACCGCACTTCCCCGATGCCGGATGGTTCGCGCCCCTCTCGCACTGTGTGCGCACCTGCGCCAACTCGGCGCTTGCCCACTCTCTGGAGGTGCATATGCAGTTCACTCGCCTGTGGCCGGCGCTGCTGGTTGCGGTCGGCCTCGCCGCCTGTTCCGAACGCCCTGCCATCCCGACGGCACCCGATGACTCCCCGGGCGCCGCTGCCGACCCGGCCGGCCCCCTCGGTCTCCGCACCAGCCAGGCGCGACTCGAGCGCCTGGCTCGGCGCACCGCGCGCGCGATGCGCGACCCATCATTCAGGGCCGACGTAAAGGCGGCGCTCGATCGTTCGACGTTCCGCGAGGGAAAGGTGCAGTTTCAGCGCTACCTGAAGGACAACGGCGGGCGAGGCCTGCGCGTGCTGGCCGCGAGTGACGGGGAAGCGGAAGCCGACGTCGACGGTGACGCGACCCGGGCGGGCGTGCTGGAGATGTACTTCCCGGTGCCCGCCCATCGCGCCGCCTGGACCGGTGACGAGAACATCCTGGTGGCCACCGCCGAGCGGGACGGTGAGGCGCCGGTGGCCTACGACATCGCGGGGCGGCGGATCGTCCTGAGCGCCGAGACGCCGCCCTCGACCCCCGTCCTGGCAGTGGTACCGGCAGAGCTGGACTTCGATGCCCCGCCGGAAGTGGCGCGTCAGGTATGTAACGATGACGCATGTGGCGGTGGCGGTGGCGGTTACGTCGTTCCACCAACCGCGGGACTGTACATGAGCCGGGTCGAATTCACGGGGTCATTTGAGAGTTGGTTGAAGGGCAGCCCCGAATATGAGATCCACATCATGGGCCCGGCCGCGAAGGGGGACAACACCAACCTCGTCACCTTCCAGTGTATCGGCGAGCATGCCCCGGCCGGGTACAAGTGGGACAGCAACTCGAAGGTGTGGACCGGGAGCCAGCTGCTGTTCTCGAAAGCACAGATTGACGCGATGGCGGTGGCCCACAAGGGCGTGCCGTTCACCATGATGGCCTACGAGGACGACGACACCGCGTGCCAGATCAAGACCGACTCCGACCGGGCCAGCAAACTCTTCGCGGCGGCGGGAGCCTTCACAGGCGAATGGAAGAGCGCCAAGGAAACCGACGGCAAGATCGCGGCGGCGGCGTCCCTCTTCAAGCTCCTGGCGGCGATCTACAGCTTCCTCACGTCCGCGGACGACATCATCGGCATCATCGTAGCCGACGCGGTGACCGGCCGCTATCACGCCGGCACCAACTGGACGATGCTGAACGACCAGTTGGGCGCCAACGGCTGGATCCAGCTCGACATGAAGTGACAACGCACGTAACTCAACCCACTGGAGGCCCTGTGCAGATCGCGCGACGGCTCACGCTCTTCATGCTGCTGGTCGGTGGCGTTGACTCGCCAGCGGTCGCGCAGGGTCCCTGGTCGGTCTTTGTCGCTGGAGGCGCCGCGGGGTTCGGCGGTGCCTCCACCCCCACCGCCTCGGCGGATGTCATTTCGCAGTACAAGCCCGGCGCTACCACGCGCTTCCACCTCGGCGCGGCCCGCGCGTTCGGGCGCGTCAGCGTGGTGATCGATGCTTCGTACGCGAAGGCTGGCATCACCGCGAGCAGCGACGGCTTTCGGGCCGTGCTCAGTCCCGCCTTCACACTGTATGATCTTCGCCTGCTAGCCAACTACGAGTTGGCGAGGATGGGAACGGGAACCACCTTGCTCGTGGGGCTGGGGCCCATGCTGCAGATCTGGAGTGGGGATGCCGTCGTCGGCACGCAAACCCGGCTGGGAGCCGCCGCCGCAGTGACGCTGAACGTCCCCATTTCCCGGCGCTTCGGGCTCTTCGCCGCGGGCAGCCTCGGCGTGGCCGGAAGCCCGTTCGACCAGGAAACCCTCGACCTCGTTGGAGGGTTTGAGCCGGTCGCTACGTGGACGCGGGAGCTGGCGGTGGGAATTCGCTACGGCTGGTAGGGGCAGTGCGAGCTGGCGTGAACGCGCGGAGCGCGCCCGCAGAAGTGCAACGAGCGGTCAGGCGGCGACGCGCGTGCCGCACCGGTCGCAGAAGCGGCTGCCGGGCGGCAGCGACGCGGCACACTGCCCGCACGGTCGCTCACCGAGACCGGCGCCGCAGCTGGAGCAGAACAGGGCATCCTGCTCCGGCCGCGGACCGCAGTGCGGGCACACATGGCTGGCTGACCCCTCCGACCGAATGGCCCGCGCTCGCGCGGCAATGACGGCTTCGAGGTCGTAAGACTCCCGCGCCGCTGCCGGCACCGCCGCCGGTGCTTCAGGCCCAATGGGGCCATCCTCCGCGCGCAGCGCCTGCAGCGCCTGGGCGGTGTACTTGCCCTTGAGCATCGCGTAGTCCTCG
>JANNSD010000094.1:0-26529 GCA_031402225.1 Gemmatimonadota bacterium
ATACACCTTGACCAGCTGGATGACGCCCGGGGGCAGTTCATCCGGCTGGAGGATCTTGTCGATCTGGTCCTCGGCCTTTTCCTCGACCCGCGCACGCTCACGCGCCGCGGCATCGATGGTGGCCCGGATGCGCTCATTGGCACCCTTCGCCACCACGCGAAGCGTCTTGAGGTCCACCTCGGTCAGGTCGACCTCGCCCAGCGTCGCGGACGTGAACTTCGTGCCGGCCGGCCGGTACTCCTCCACCGTGCCCGACTTGAGCATGAGGGCGACTTCCTGGTCCGTGAGCAGGTGCGTCAACTCCTCGAGCATGACCTGGGTGATCCGCGCCTTCTCCTCGTTCTCGACCCGGCGCACCTCACCGATCCGCTCGCCCCGATCCTTCTCGACGACCTGGTCCTCGACCCGGCTGAAGATCTTCACGTCGATGACCACGCCACTCATGCCCGGCGGCACCTTGAGCGAGCTGTCCTTCACGTCCTTGGCCTTCTCGCCGAAGATGGCCGTGAGGAGCTTCTCTTCCGGTGACAGCTCGGTCTCGCCCTTCGGCGTGATCTTGCCCACCAGGATGTCGCCCGGCTTGACGTGCGCGCCGATGCGCACGATCCCGCGCTCGTCGAGGTCGACCACCGACTCGTCGGAGACGTTCGGGATTTCCCGGGTGATCTCTTCCTGGCCGCGCTTCGTGTCGCGGACGTGCAGTTCGAGCTCCTGGATGTGGATCGACGAGTAGACGTCGTCCTTCACCAGCCGCTCGGACAGGACGATCGCGTCCTCGAAGTTGTGCCCGTACCAGGGCATGAACGCCACCAGCACGTTGCTGCCCAGTGCCAGCTCACCATTCTCGGTGGCCGGGCCGTCCGCGATGATCTCGCCCGCCTCGACCCGCTGGCCAACCTGCACCAGGGGCCGCTGGTTGATGGCCGTGTCCTGGTTGGTGCGCCAGTACTTCCGCACCCGGTGACGGTCGTACTGGTGCAGTCGGGCCAGCGGGGTGTCGCCCGCCTTGGCGCCGTCCACACCGGCGTCGATGATGATCTCGTCCGCGGTAACGCGCGTAATGATGCCGGCGCGCTTCGCAATGATCACGGCGCCAGAGTCGCGGGCCACCTTCTCCTCGAGGCCGGTGCCGACCACCGGGGCCGACGGGAAGAGCAGCGGCACCGCCTGGCGCTGCATGTTCGATCCCATCAGCGCGCGGTTGGCGTCGTCGTGCTCCAGGAACGGGATCAGGGCGGCGGCGATGGACACCAGCTGCTCCGGCGCCACGTCCATGAACTCGATCCGCTCCGGGCTGAGCAGCGGGTAGTCGTCGCCCTTGCGGCAGAGCACGAGCTGCTCGGTGAACTTGCCCTGGTCGTCGAGCGGCGCGTTCGCCTGCGCCACCGCGTAGTTCTCTTCCTCGCTGGCGGACAGCCAGCTGATCTGGTCGGTCAGCTTGCCGTTCTTCACCGCGCGGTACGGCGTCTCGATGAAGCCGAGGTCGTTGATGCGCGCGTAGGTCGAGAGGCTGGTGATCAGGCCGATGTTCGGGCCTTCCGGCGTCTCGATCGGGCACATCCGCCCGTACTGCGAGTAGTGCACGTCGCGCACCTCGAAGCCGGCGCGCTCGCGCGTCAGGCCGCCCGGCCCGAGCGCCGACAGGCGCCGCTTGTTGGTGAGTTCGGCCAGCGGGTTGGTCTGGTCCATGAACTGCGACAGCTGCGACGACCCGAAGAACGCCTGGATCACCGCCGACACCGTCCGGGCATTGACCAGGTCGTCCAGCGAGATCTTCTCGGGATCGGAGTTGATGCTCATCCGCTCCTTGACCAGCCGCGCCATGCGCGACAGGCCCACCGAGAACTGGTTCGCGATCAGCTCACCCACCGAGCGGATCCGGCGGTTGCCCAGGTGGTCGATGTCGTCGGTGTGCCCGCGACCATCGGCCAGGTCAATCAGGTACCGGATGATCGCAATGAAGTCATCCTCGGTCAGGACCGTGTGGTTCGGGTCGGTCTTGAGGCCGAGCCGCTGGTTGATCTTGTAGCGTCCCACCCGCCCGAGGTCGTACCGCTTCGGGTTGAAGAACAGGCGCTGGATCTGCTCGCGCGCCGTCGCCAGGTTCGGCGCGTCACCGGGCCGGAGCAGGGCGTAGATCTGCTCGAGGGCCTCGGCCTCACTATGGGTCGGGTCCTTCTGCAGGGTGTTCTTGATCAGCGCGGACTCGCCCCGCGTGCTGCTCAGCAGGACGTCGACCCGGCGCACGCCCGCCTTCAGGATCTTCGCCCGCAGGGCCTCGGTCAGGTCGGCACCAGCCTCGGCCAGCACTTCGCCGTCCGCATCGGCCACCGCAAACGCCAGCACCGGGTCGGCGCGCTCGCGCGTCGACGTCGGGGTCTCGTCATCGCGGAGGTCCACGGTGGTGTAACCCGCGAAGATCCGCACCTTCTTGACGCCCACATGCCGCATCGCGTTGACCCGCTCCGGGGTGAGCTCATCGCCCACCACGCCCAGCGGGGCGCCCTTCGGCTCCTCGGGGTTCGGCACTTCCTCGGCCAGCAGCGCGCCCAGCATCTCGCGCTTCTCCTGCCGGGTCTCGGTCTTGGCGGCCAGCGACAGGTCCTTGGTCGCGAAGAACAGCCGCAGGATGTCCGGGTTCTCGCCGTAGCCAAAGGCGCGCAGCAGCGCCGTGGCGGGGAACTTCTTCTTCTTGTCGATATGGACGTAGATCACGTCGTGGATATCGATCGTGAACTCGACCCAGGAGCCCCTGAAGGGGATGATCCGCGCCGAGAACAGCCGCTGGCCATTCGGGTGCGTGTCCTCCTCGAACACGACGCCCGGTGAGCGGTGCAGCTGGCTGACCACGACGCGCTCCGCGCCGTTGATGACGAACGTCCCGAGCGGGGTCATGATCGGGAGCTCCCCGAGATAGACCTCCTTCTCGATAATGTTCTTCGGCCGCTTCTCGCCCTCCACCTCCTCGAAGACGACCAGCTGCAGGGTCGCCTTGAGGGGCGCGGCATACGTCATGTCGCGCTCGATGCACTCCTCGACCGTGTACTTCGGCTCGCCGATGGCGTACCGGAGGAAGTCGAGGTTGTACTTCCCGTTTACGTCGCTGATCGGGAACAGGTCGCGGAACACGCGTTCCAGGGAAACGTCCTGGCGGTTTCCATCGGAGTCCTCATCCTTGAGGAGCGACTGGAAGGCCGCCGTCTGGATATCGAGCAGGTGCGGCATGTCCATGCTGCTGCCGCGCTTGCTGAACGTGATCACCGGCTTCTTGGTCTGCGTCATAGGGCTCGCTCAGGCACGACACAATGGGCCCCAGCACCGAACCCCCGCCGGGGGCGGGGGGTCCTGGGGCACAGCAGATTCAGGAACTGAACTTCGCTTCGCACATGCGCCGTCTCGCTGAAATAGGGTGAAGTCGCCTGTGCCCTCATCCGGCCGCAAACACGGCCGGACGCCGGGACAGTGCTTCGCGCTACTTCAACTCGACGGTCGCGCCCTGGTCCTCGAGCTTCTTCTTGATTTCCTCGGCCTCCGCCTTGGTCAGGCCTTCCTTCAGCGTGCTCGGCGTGTTGTCCACGGCGTCCTTCGCCTCCTTCAGGCCCAGGCTCGTGATCTCGCGGACCACCTTGATGACCTGGATCTTCTTGGCGCCGCCCGCCGTGAGGACGATGGCGAACTCCGTCTTCTCCTCGACGGCGGGCGCCGCACCGGCGCCACCAGCGGCCGGGGCCGCCGCGGCGGACACGGTCACGTTGAACTTGGTCTTGAACGCATCGATCAGGTCCGCCAGCTCAACCACGGACTTGGCGCCAATGGCGTCGATGATTGCTTCGTTGCTCAGCGTTGAGGTCGACATGTGCTAATTCTCCGTACTGTTAGAAGCCAAACGCTGGTCGCGGAACGCCTCGAGCGCAGCAACCACCTGGTAGAGGACGCCATTGAGGCATCCGGCGAACTGGGCCAGCATGACATCGCGCGGGGGCAGTTCGCCGAGCCGCTTGACGTAGCTGGGTTCAACGGGCTTTCCCTCGATGAGGCCGATCTTGACGGTCGGCTTCTGGAATTCCCTCGCAAAATCTCCCACCACCTTGGCTGACGGCAGCGGATCCGCGCCGGCCAGCACCAGGCCCACGGAGCCGGTCAGGTGCGGATCGAACGCGCTGATCTTGTTGGCGGCGAGCGCCCGCTGTGCCAGCGTGTTCTTCACCACGATGTACTTGGCGCCCGTGGCACGCAGCCGACGGCGGAACTCGGTCATCCGGAGGACCGTCAGTCCGCTGAAGTCGGTGACGTACAGCGTCTGCGCCGCCTTGACCTGGTCCGTCAGCTTGTCGACGGCGGCCTGCCGTTGATCTCTGCCGCTGCTCATCGATACCCCGCTGTCTCGAGCTTGACGCCCGGGCCCATGGTGCTCGACAGTGTGGCCGAGCGGACATACGTCCCCTTGGCAGCCGAGGGCTTCGCACGCAGGATGGTGTCCATGAACGCCTGCGCGTTCTCCGCCAGCTTGTCCGCCGCAAACGACACCTTGCCGATCGGGGCGTGGACGTTGCCGGTCTTGTCGACGCGGAACTCGATCTTGCCGGCCTTGATCTCGCGCGTCGCCTTGGCGACATCGAGCGTGACCGTGCCGGCCTTCGGGTTCGGCATGAGGCCGCGGGGACCGAGGATCCGGCCCAGCGCGCCCAGCTGGCCCATGACATCGGGCGTCGCGACGATCACGTCGCACTCGAGCCAGCCTTCCTTCAGCTTCTGGATGTACTCGAGCCCGACGAAATCGGCGCCCGCCGCTTCCGCGTCCTTGGCCCGGTCGCCCTGGGCGATGACCAGAACCCGCACCGACTTGCCGGTGCCGTGGGGCAGCACGACCGTGCCGCGTACCACCTGGTCGGCATGCCGCGGATCGACGCCAAGGTTCACCGCGATGTCCACCGTCTCGTCGAACTTGGCGAAGCTGGCCTGCTTGACCAGGGTCGCGGCGTCCGGGATGGTGTACGTCCTGTTGCGGTCGACATTGGCTTCCGCGGCCCGGAACTTCTTGCCTGCGGTCGCCATCAGTCGATGACCTCCACGCCCATCGAGCGCGCCGTGCCCGCGACCATGCGCATCGCGCTATCGAGGTCGGACGCGTTCAAATCGGCCATCTTGATTTCGGCGATCTTCCTGACCTGCGCCTTCGTCACCTTGCCGACCTTCTGGCGGTTCGGCTGGGCGCTCCCCTTTTCGAGGCCGGCCTCCTTCAGCAGGAGGTTCGGCGCCGGGGGCGTCTTGGTGATGAAGGTGAAGGTACGGTCGGAGAAGATGGTGACCACCACCGGGATCACCATGCCCGCCTGTCCCTGCGTCCGGGCGTTGAACTGCTTGCAGAACTCCATGATGTTCACGCCATGCGGACCCAAGGCCGTGCCGACGGGCGGCGCCGGATTGGCGGCCCCCGCGGGACATTGAAGCTTCACAACTGCCTGGATCTTCTTTGCCATGCACTGTCCTTTGCGATCGTTGCCGATCTCCCGCAGGATTAGCCCCGTGCGGTGGCGGGGTGGAACAACAGCGAGTCATGAGTCGTGAAGCGTGAATCAATTGGCAGCTCACGACTCGCGACTCACGACCTTCCTCAGTGTCCCCTCAACTGCAAGTAATCCATTTCGACGCTCGTCGGCCGGCCGAACAGGCTCACCGACACCTTCACCTTGCCCTTGTCGGACAGCACCTCTTCGACCGTGCCGGAGAAGTCGGAGAACGGTCCCTCGGTGATCTCGACCACCTGGCCGATCAGGAAGGGAATCTCTTCCTTCGCACCCGAGTCGCTGACCGCCTCGACCACGCCCAGCAGCCGGTTCACTTCATCCTGGCGCAGCGGCTGCGGCAGCTTGCCCGAGCCCACGAACTTGATCACGCCCTGGATGCTGTTGACCACGTGCAGGGCTTCCTGCCCCATCTGCATGTCGACCAGCACGTAGCCCGGGAACAGTTTCCGCTCGACCGTGACCTTCTTGCCGTTCTTGATCTCGATCACGTCCTGCGTCGGCACCAGGGCCTGCCGAATCAGCTTCTCCTCGGCCGGCCGCGGGTCATCCTCGATGCGCTTCAGGATCAGGCTGCGCACCTTGTTCTCGTGGCCCGCAGTCGTCTGGATGGCGTACCAGCGATATTCCATCCGCTTACCGTGTCAGCGCGGCGACGCCGTCGACCAGGATCTTCTGCAGCATCCAGTCGAGGAGGCCGATCACCACGCCGAGGACCAGCGACACGATCACGATCATGCGGGTGGCCTTGATCAGCTCCGGCTTCGACGGCCAGGTGACCTTCTTCATCTCGGCCACCACCGCGTCGTAGAACTCCCGGACCTGCGCCACCTTGCCGGGCTCGCGGACCGGCGCCTGCTGGACTGCGTCCATGCTTACTTCGACTCCTTGTGCGCCTTATGACCGTTGCACGAGGGGCAGAACTTCCGCTGTTCGACGCGCTCCGGATGCTTCCGCTTGTTCTTCGTCTGGAAGAAGTTGCGGTTGCGGCATTCAGTGCACTCGAGAATCACCTTGTCGCGCATGGCATTCTTCCTATGGTTCCGATCGTGCTGTTCGACCCAGAGCTCGCGACCGGGATTGAACCGGTGACCTCATCCTTACCAAGGATGTGCTCTACCAACTGAGCTACGCGAGCGATGTCTCTCCGACTGAGCCGGTCAAGCGGGCGACGGGACTCGAACCCGCGACCCTCAGCTTGGAAGGCTGATGCTCTACCAACTGAGCTACACCCGCGCACTCCCGGTATTTCCGTCTTCCGTCTTCCGTCTTCCGTCTTCCGTCTTCCGTCTTCCGTCTTCCGTCTTCCGTCTTCCGTCTTCCGTCTTCCGGAAGTTCACGCCCTACCAGTGGTGGGGGTAGGATTCGAACCTACGTAGAGCGTTAGCCCGGCAGATTTACAGTCTGCTGCCTTTAGCCACTCGGCCACCCCACCGGCCGTCGGCATGCTTCGCCGACACTTTCACACGACGAGGCCCCGCTCTCCAAGCTGACGGTGGGAATCGAACCCACAACCGCCGGTTTACAAAACCGGTGCTCTGCCAATTGAGCTACGTCAGCGCAAATTGCGCCGGGGCCAAAAGAAACAGACCCTTAGGATAAACGGCGCCTGAGGATAGGTCAACCGGCGGTGGGAGGCGGGGATAGCCTCCGGAGGCCTTCCGGCCTCCGGAGGCTGGCGTGGGGACGTGAAGACGTGAGGACGTGAGGCGCTCCGGCCAGGTTTTCAGCCGGTCCGGACCACCTCGGAACCATCCTTTGTATCACGCACTTCCCAGCCATTCGCTTTCAACTCGTCACGTATCTCATCTGAACGCTTGAAGTTACGCGACTTTCTGGCCTGAATTCGTTCCACGGCCAGTCCACGGGCCCACTCCTCTGAACCCACCGTCACGGCGGTCACGCTGTCCGTTGGGGTGATGGTATCAGCCGAGGTCAGGCTCAGCGTGGCCGCCGGCGAACCCGCCACATCCAGCACCTGACCGGCCCACTCCCAGGCCGCCCGAAGCTCGGGGCCGGCACTCTTCGACCCGTCCAGCAACCGGTTCGCCTCCCGCACGAAGTCGAATAGTGCCGCCACCGCCCGGGGCGCGTTGAGGTCGTCGTCCATCGCCTCGGTCACCAGCGATCGCAGCGCCGACGCCGCATCCGTCTCGGCTGGGGAGCCTGGCCCGACGGCCGCCCGGGACAGCCGGTCGCCAAACTCTCCCAGGCGCCGGGCGCCCTCGCGGGCGCCCTCGAGCGCGTCGTCGGTCAGGTCGAGCTTCTGGCGATAGTGGGTCTGGAACACCAGCAGCCGGACGGCAGCGGCATCGACGCCGTCCGCCTTGAGGTCGCGCGGCGTGGTGTAGTTCCCGAAGCGCTTCGACATCTTGGTGCCGCGGATATTCAGGAACTCGCCATGCAACCAGTAGCGGGCGAAATCCGGCTTGCCGGTGTACGCGCAGCTCTGCGCGATCTCGTCCTCGTGGTGGGGGAAGATCAGGTCCACGCCGCCGGCATGAATGTCGAGTACATCGGCACCGAACTTCTCGCCGACCAGGTCGAGGGCCATCGCCGAGCACTCGAGGTGCCAGCCGGGCCGCCCCCGCCCGAACGGGGCATCCCACGCTGCTCCCACCGCCTCATCCTGTGGCTGCGCCACCTTCCACAGCGCGAAGTCCCGCGCGTCCTCCTTGGCGTATTCGTCGCTCGCGACCCGCCCGCTCGCCCCGGCGCGCAACTCGCGCCGGTCGAGCTGCGAGAGTCGGCCGTACGCCGGAAAGCGCTCGATCGAGAAGTAGACCGACCCATCCTCGCCCTTGTAGGCCACGCCCTTCTCGAGCAGCCCTTCCACCAGGCGGACCATGGCCGGCACGAAGCCGGTCGCCCGCGGCTGCGCGTGGGCCGCGCGGATGCGAAGCCACTCGCGATCCTCGTTGAACGCCGTGATGAACGGCGCCACGAAACGGTCGATGTCCGTCCCGGCCTTCCCCGCCTCCGAGATGATCCGGTCATCGACGTCGGTCAGGTTCATGATCTGGAACACCTCGTACCCGCTCGCTTCGAGCCAGCGCCGAAGCAGGTCTTCGAAGAGGAAAGTCCGGAAGTTCCCGATGTGCGCGTAGCTCCACACCGTGGGTCCGCAGGTGTAGAGGGTGACGCGTGGCGCGGCGATCGGCGCGAAGGGCTCGATCCGCCGGGTCATCGTATTGAACAGGTGCAGCGTCATGTATCACTCCTGGTCGGGTCCGCGGGAAACGCGGCGATCCGGGTGATGAACTCCGGCAGGGGTAGCAGCGGCACGCAGCACTTTCGGCGCAGGGAGGTCAAAACGTAGCGCCTCGGCACCCGGGGTCAACGCAACTGCCCTCGTCAACGCCAGAATGGGTGCCACCGACCAGGTGGCACCCATTCAGCTTTCCCGGGAACGCTCGGGGGAGTCGCGGCCGGCGCAATTCCGGCGCCGGCCGCTCATGACCTCACTTGATCATGATCCGGCTCTTCGGAGTCACCTCGAGCTTGGGCAGCGTGATCGCCGCTGTTCAGCCAGCCCGGCGGCGGGCAAGATATCGCTGCCGGTCCTGCAGCAGCGCGTCGATCAGCGGCGCGGAATCGAACCGCACCGGATCGGTGCAGGGCAGCCCCGTCTCCGCCTGTGCGGCATCGCAGGCGCGGCGCGCCGCCACGTCGTCCAGGTCGTAGGTGTTGAGCGCAATCCCGACCACTTTCGTCGGGTGCACCGCCGACCCGATATGCTCGTAGAGCTTCACGTACTCGCTGAGCGGCGGAATCCGGAGCCAGGCAGCCTGGCGATAGTCGCCGATGTACTCGCGCGTGGCCTGGTGGCAGAGGATCATCGCGTCGGGGCAGGACCCGTGCAGGAGGCCCAGTGTCACGCCGCTGTACCCGGGGTGATTGATGCTCCCCTGCCCTTCCACCAGCACGATGTCCGCATCCTTGGCGCCCTGCACCGTGATCTGCTCGGCGGCGCCGGCGATGAAGTCGGCGACCACCGCGTCCACCGCGATGCCCCACCCCTCGATGAAGATGCCGGTCTGGCCGGTGGCGACGAATCGCGTCTTCACGCCGCGCGCGTTGAGCTTGTCCACCACCTGCAGCTGCGCCGTCATCTTGCCGACGTTGCAGTCGGTGCCGACCGTGAGCACCACGTACGCGTCCACGTCCTTGGCGAGGCCGGATGCCACGGGCAGGTGCGCCGGTGGGCGGCGAACGTCGTGAATGACCGCGCCCCTGGCCTTGGCCCTGGCCGCGAGCACCGGGTCATCGCCGAGGAAGGTGTGGAGACCGCTCCAGAGCTCGCACCCCGCGTCGAGCGCCTCGACCAGCCACGCATGCCACGCCTCCGGCAGCCGCCCACCCTGCGGCGCGATGCCGATGAGGATGGCAGTTGGCTTGCTCGCGAGACCTTCTTTCATGGACGCCACCACCGGAATGCCGCCGCCAAACCCGAGCACGTCCTGAGACGTACGCCCGGCGTGCTGGCGATCCAGCACGCCAACCACCCGCTCGGGGCGATAGCGAATGACGGAGTTGGCGGTCTTCGAGGTCATCGGCCCGAAGTCACCGTCGGCGAGAATGAGAAAGCGTGGCTGGGGCATGGTCCGAGTGTCGGGGTTGGGATTCGGGAGGATCAAGGGGTGGAATATCGCCGCCGATAGGCGCGCTGCCAAGCAGAACTGGCTGGTAACGGCCCCGCCGCCTATATCTCCCTCCAACCCCAGAACGGCCGAGCGCGTGACTTCCCTCGAGCAGGTTCTCGCCACAGAACTCCGCGACCGCTACACCCTCGAGCGGGAACTCGGCGCGGGTGGCATGGCGCGCGTCTGGCTCGCCTCCGACATCCGTCATCACCGGACGGTCGCCCTCAAGGTGCTGCGCCCCGAGCTTGCCCTGTCGGGGGTCGCCGAGCGGTTCCTGCGGGAGGTGCGGGTCCTGGCGGACCTGCAGCACCCACACATCCTCGCGCTACTCGATTCCGGAGTCCTTCCGATTGCGCCAGGTGGCGAGCGCACGTGCCCGTACTACGTCATGCCGCTGGTTCGGGGTGAGTCCCTGGGCGAGCTGCTGGCACGTGAGGGACAACTCCCGCTCGAGACCGTGGATGCCATCACTTCCCAGGTCGCCGGGGCACTGGACTACGCGCACAAGTGCGGTGTGGTGCATCGTGACGTGAAGCCCGACAACATCCTCCTGGCCGACGACCAGGCCTACCTCGCCGACTTCGGCATAGCGTCGGCACTCGAGGATGCTGCTGGGAGTCGGCTCACCGAGACAGGCCTGACCCTCGGGACCCCGGCGTACATGAGCCCCGAGCAGGCCGCCGCCGAGCGTCGGATCGATGGGCGCAGCGACCAGTACAGCCTGGCCTGCGTGGTGTTCGAGATGCTGGCCGGAGAGCCGCCCTTCTGGGGGCCGACCGTACAGTCCATCATGGCGAAGCGGTTGTCGGGCCCGGCACCGTCGATCAGTGTGCTGCGCCCTGCCCTCCCCTCGCACATCTCAACCGCGATAGCGCGTGCCCTGGCGCAGGCGCCCGCCGATCGCTTTCCGACAACGGGGGGCTTTGCCGCCGCGCTCCACGCTCCCCCACCGGGAACGCCAGCGGCTGTGACGCCGGCTGTCCGGAGCGGCATCCGGTGGGCCGCGGCGCTGATAGCGGCGCTGTTCATGTTCCTTGCCGGTGCCTACGCGTGGCGTTCACGCGGCGTGGGGTCGAAGGCCCGCAGCATGGAGCGCGACTCCACGACGATCCGGCTCTTTGATCGCGCCCAACGGCATTACGAGCAGCGCAGCCCGGCAAGCTCGGCCGAAGCGGTGCGCCTCTACTCGGAGGCAATTGCGCGCGATTCGGGTTACGCCCAGGCGTGGAGCGGGCTCGCGACTACCTACGTCCGTGCCTACTTCCGTGGGTTCGGCATCCCCGGCGTGCCCCAGGAGAGCCTGCTGACCCTTGGCCTGCACGCGAGCGACAGGGCTTTTGTTGCCGACAGCGGGCTAGTGAGCACCTGGGTCGCGCGTGCCGTCGTCATGCGACAACTGACGCCGTCGTCGCGGGCTGACATGTTCAGGGCTGTGCACCGCGCGCTCGCGATTGACTCATTGAACCCTGAGGCTTGGAGTTCCTACGCCCTCGGCCTGGCCGAAAGCGACAGCCTGGTGCAGGCCGCGGCCGCCGCGCAGCAGGCACTCAGAGTCCGGCCGACGTACGTGGACGCCCTGACGACCCTCGGCCTTGTACACTTCTGGCTGGAGCAGTACGACAGTGCCGCGGTCTGGGCGGACAGTGCACTCGCGCTGGAACCGACGTACATCCTCGCCCGATTCGCCGCCGGCTACATCGCGCTCGCACGGGGAGACGCAGTCCGCGCCGAACGCGAGTTTGCCGCTTCCGAGCCTCTTGGTGGGGGCACCGAACTTGTCGGCTCTCTCGCCGGGATGGCCCAGACACGCGTGGCATTCGGCGACCCTCGTGGTGCGCGCCGCATCATGATGGTCGCGGACAGTGCCGCGAGCCGGCACGAGGCCCTCCCGATGCATTCCGCCGTGTACCTCGCCGAAGGGTGGGCCGCCCTGGGGAACCGCGAGCGGGCGATTACCTGGCTTCAGCGCTTCGAGCGGAGGCTGGATTTGCATTTCCAGCTCCACCTAAGACGCGACGCGGCGATGAAGCCCCTTCGTGCCGATCCGCGCTTCGAGGCATTGCTGGCCCCACCGCCACGCTGAGAGCCGCCTGTGTGAAGGGCCCCGGCGATACCGGGGCCCTTCACGTTTCGCTGCGTCGACGTCGCGTCAGCCGTGCGTGGTGCCGTCGGCCTGGCCGCGATCCTCGAGCAGCTCCGCCTCGTGCACGTCGTCGGAGCCCTTGCCCAGCTGCTTCGCCTTGTCCGTCGAGGCGGGAGGGAGCACGCCCATCTTCCGCTTCAGTTCGAGCAGCGCCTGGTCGGCGGTGCCATGGTATTCCAGCACCTCGAACTGCTTGACCAGCGAATCGCCCTCGAACTCCTCCTGCAGCTCCGCCGAGGCGATCGCCTTGCGCTCCTGCGCCTCGATCTTTTCGGCCATGCGCTCGAACGATTCGAAGGCACCCTTGTCGGACATGCCCGACATGGTCTCCTGGATGCGCTGCTGCGCCTCGGCCCGCTTGGCCCGCGCCAGGAGGATGTTCTTCTTGCGCTTCGCCTCCTCGATCTTGTCGTGCAACTGGCGCAGTGACAGCTTGAGCTTTTCCGTCTCGGCGCGGTGCTTGAGCCAGGTATCGTGCAGCTGCTGGGCACCCTGCAGCGCCTCGTTGTAGCGCATCAGCGCCTGCTTGGCGAGGTCGTCCTTTCCCTCCTGCACCGCCAGCATGGCCCGACGCTCCCAGTCCTCGGCCTGCTTTTTCAGCGACTCGGCGTCGGCCTGCAGCTTCTTCTCATCGGCGATGGCCGACGCCACCTGCTGCTTTGCCTTGCCCAGCTGCGTCTTCATGTCGATGATCAGCTGGTTCAGCATCTTCTCAGGATTCTCGGCATGACTGATCAGGTCGTTGAGATTCGACCGGAACATCGTGGAGAAGCGATCCCAGATCCCCATGGCGACTCAGGCCTCCTTGAAGGGTGCGAGCGCCGAGTAGTGCGAGGCAAGCGCCAGCGTAATGGAGTCGAAGCTCGCTTCGAACTCGTTGTAGTCGAGGTTCTCCAGCTCGAGCGTGTCGGTGAGCACCACGTGGTCGCCCTCCAGGCCGTAGGAGCCGTGCACCAGGTCGCGCGCATTGAATTCCAGCAGTTGCCGGAACAGTTCGCTGCGACCGGGTTCCGCCTTCGGCAGCTCCATGACCCGCACCCGGAGGATCACCACCGGCGTCGCGAAATTCACGACGATTTCCGCACCATCGGGCGAGCGGGCGATCCAGAGGCCCGGCTCCACCTCGCGCACATCGAGCGTTCCCGCATCCAGCCGCTCCAGCCAGTTCTGCACGTCCTCACGCGTCACCATGGTCCTGAGCCTCCCTGTGGCCGGCACTACCCGTGCCATGCAATGAATCTAGCGGTGCGTTCCGCCCGGTCCCTAGCGCTGCGGCCCGTTGATTTTCTCGGGCTCCCGCGCCTTGCTCAGCATGCGTTCCGTAAAATCCAGCCGCTCTTCCAGCTCCAGCAGCCGACCCCGGACGTCGTCCAGCTCATGCAGGATCTCCGACGGCGGTTCCGCCGAGGGGCCACTCTCGATGCGACGCGCCAAGGCCTTGCCCACCGGTCCCTTGAAGATCACGGCCCCGACCACGCCCAGCGCAATCAGTCCCGGGATGGCGAACTCCGAGCCCATCTCCATCGCCATCCCGAAGAAGGCGCTGATGGCTGACAGTCCGAGGATGGTGATGACGATCAGGTACCGCGTGTCGATCCGGCCCTGGTTCATGGGTGCTCCCTTCCCGCCTGCAGTTGGTCGGCCTCGCGCTGCTGGGACAGCATCCGCTCGGCGAAATCCACGCGTTCCTCCAGTTCCGCCACCCGCTGCGCACAGGCCTCGAGGTCAGCAACTCGCTGCGCCAGTTCCTCGGATTGCGGACCCCCGCCTGCGATGCGTGCCTCGATGCGCCGCCCCCACGCCTGGCCGATCGGGCCCAGCGTAGCGCCCAGCAGGCCGGCACCGAGGGCCAGCATAGACGCGAACTCACCCAATTCGGTCACGGTCAGGCCCTCGGGAGTTCGATGTCGCGCCGTTGCGCCAGCAGCCGCTCGGTGAAGTCGAGCCGCTCCTCCAGCTCGGCCACCCGGTGCTGCGATGCCTCGAGGTCATGCACCCGATCGCGCAGTTCCTCGACCTGCTGCTGCAGTTCGGGACTCACGCCGCGGCCCTCGAGCCGGCGCGCCAGGGCACGAGCAATCGGGTAGAGCACGAGCGCGACCCCGGCGACCGCCGCGATGGCGATCAACGCCAGCATCTGCGGGGGCATGACCATCCACGGCGGGAGCACCTGGACGATGTCCGGCATGGGAGGGATCGGGGGAATCGGGGGCATCGGCGGCACCTGCACCGTCACCGTCGTTCCCTGCAACAGGTGCATCATGGGCGCCGCCCTTCCACCGGAAGCCGCGCTGGCGCGTCGCGCTGCGAAAGCAGCCGCTCAGCAAAGTCGAGACGCTCCTCGAGCTCCGCCACGCGATGCTGGAGTCCGTCGGCATCAGCGAGTTGCTGCTGCAATTCATTCACCCGCTGCTCCAGCACCGAGTTGTTGCCGCGACCCTCGATGCGGGCGGCGAACGCGCGGACGAGCGGCATAAGGAGCTTGTACGCGACAAACGCGAACGAGATCGAGATCACGGCAATCGAGATCATCTCGAACATGCTCGGCCCGCCACTCGACACAATGATGGCCTCAGGGGCCGGCGGCGGCGGCATCGGTGCCTGCAGCATCAGTCGTCCCTCCCCCGGGGCAGCCGCTCGGCGTCGCGCTGAGCCAGCAGGCGCTCGGCGAAGTCCAGGCGTTCCTCCAGTTCCGCCATCCGCGGCGTCAGACTCCGCAACTCATCAAGCTCCCCGTGCAACGCTTCCAGGTCGCTGCTCGGCTCCCGGCCAACCCGGTTCGCCTTCCGGAAATTGGCCAGCGCGACCGGGACCATGAACATCAGGAACGTCCCGACGGCGAGCATAATCGCTACGACCAGACCGAACTCGAAGACGCCTTCCATGACTTAACCCTGTCCCCCCGGAAGCTGCTCGATGCCCTCCCGCTTGGTCGCGAGGAGCCGCTCTGCGAAGTCCAGCCGCTCAGCCAGTTCAGCCACGTCATGCCGAAGTCCATCCAGCTCCGCGAGCAGCTCCGGGTCCGGCGCCGGCGCCGGGCCCGATTGGCGGATGCGCTCGGCGATGGCCTTGCCGATCGGACTTGTCGCCAGCAGGAACATCGTCCCGCCGCCGAAAATGAAGATGATGGCAAGAATGCCTTCCATCGTTCCGCCTCGCTGCCAAGTCTTAGGTCTACGAAATACCGAAGATTCGAGCCACCCCCACGCTACGGGGGGGATGTTTCAAATGTTTCAGTTCGCGACGTGGAAGTCCGCTACAGCAATTCTACCCCCCGAATCGCGCCCAGCGAGATCGAGATTTCGGCATCCTCGGCCCCGGCCAGCCGGAGATAAACCTCATGCGCTGTGATGTGGTCGTCCACGCTGGTCGGGACACCAATGACCTCCGCCGCGTCGTCGGTGGTGACCCGCACCACGTGACCATGATCGCCGGCGTACGACAGCCGCGCGAGAATTTCCTCATATCGCATGCGCCACCCCCGGTCAGAAGGTGTAGTTCTTCGGCGCTGGTGCCAGGAGGTTGTCCTGAAGGTACCGCGTCATGAGGTCGAACAGGTGCTGCCGCGTGTTCCCACCGAAGATCCCGTGGTTGCGGTTCGGGTACTCCATCATGGAGAACGGCTTGTTCGCCGCCACGAGCTTGTTGACCAGCGCCTCGGTGTTCTGGTAATGCACATTGTCGTCGCCGCTGCCATGAATGACCAGCAGGTTGCCCTTGAGGCCATCCACATGGGAGAGTGGTGACCCGGCGTCGTACCCCTTCTGGTTGTCCTTCGGGAGCCCGTTGTACCGCTCCGTGTAGATGTTGTCGTAGTACTTCCAGTGCGTCACCGGCGCCACGGCGACGGCGGTGCGGTACACCTCAGGGTGCTGGAAGAGCGCATTGAGGCTCATGAAGCCGCCATAGCTCCAGCCCCAAATGCCGATGCGGGTGGAGTCGACGTAGCTCCAGCGTCCCATCGTCTTCGCGGCGGCGGCCTGGTCCTTCGTCTCAACCACGCCGAGCTGGCCATAGATCACCTTGCGCCAGTCCCGGCCTCGCGCGCCAGTGCCGCGGTTATCGATGCTCGCCACGAGGTAGCCCTGCTGGGTCAGCATCGTGTGCCACAGATACTGTGGCCCGCCCCACACATCGTAGACGGTCTGCGACCCCGGACCACCATACACCTGGAAGAGGATGGGGTACTTCTTCGCCGGATCGAAGTCGGCCGGCTTCAGGACATAGCCATTGAGCACGATGCCGCTGTCGATGGGCACCTTCACGAACTCGGTGGGGCCGCGCCTGAGCGCGGCCACCTTCGCCTTGAGCTTCTCGTTGGTGACGACGGTGCGCACCGATGTGTGCGTCGGCAGCCGCACGAGGTCGATGGTCGGGGGTGTGCTGATGTTGGAGTAGGTATGCCAGGCGTGGGCGGCATCGGGCGCGATGTTGTACACGTTGGTGCCGGCCAGTGCCGCCGGCGTCACCTGCTCGGGCTTGCCCTTGCCATCGAGCCGGGTGCGCCACAAGTACCGCTGCGTCACGTTATCGGGCGACGCCATGTAGTAGACCCAGCCCCCCTTGTCGTCGATCGCCACAACATCGAGCACGTCGAAGGCGCCCGGCGTGAGCAGCTTCGTCGACTGGCCGTTCCGCGACACGACATAGAGATGGTTCCAGCCATCCCGTTCGCTCAGCCAGGTGAAGTTCTGGCCGTTGTTGACCCAGGTCAGGTCATCGACCACATCGACCCACGCGCTGTCGCGTTCGGTAAGAATCGTGCGCAACTGCCCGGTGGATGCGTCGGCGAGGAACAGCTCCAGGGTGTTCTGCAGCCGGTTGAGCCGCTGCACCACGAGCTCGGTAGAGTTGTTCGCCCACTCCATGCGCGCCGGATAGTACTCGCGTGGATCGCCCTCGAACGGCAGCCACACGGTGGTGCCACCGGCAGCGCTCACCACACCCACGCGCGCGGCGGAGTTCGATTCGCCGGCCTTGGGGTACTGCACCGGTGTCACGAACGAGTAGAGTGAATCGGTGTCGTTGATGAGGTCGAAGCTCAGCACGCCATCGGTATTCAGCTGCCAATACGCGATGCGCTGGCCATCGGGACTCCAGCGCCAGCCATTCCTCAGGCCGAGCTCCTCCTCGTACACCCAGTCGAAAGTGCCGTTGATGAGCATCTTGGCACCGTCGGTGGTGACCTGGGTGATCGCGCCGGTCGCAAGATTCTCGATGTAGATGTTGTTCTCGCGCACGTAGCCGATCCGGCTGCCATCCGGGGAGAACTTGGCGAAAAGGAGTGTAGAGGGCTTGGCCTCGGGGCCGCCGAGCTTCTGGAGTTTTCCGGAGGCTCGATCCAGCACCCAGTAGTCGCCCCGGTTGTTCTCCCGCCACACCGGCTGCGAGTTGGTGAAGATCAGCAGCCTGCTACCGTCCGGCGACCAGCTGTAGTCCTCGATGTCGAGTGCGGTCGTGTCGCCGGGTGCCGTGATGGCCGCCGCCGGTACCAGCACCGTCCGCTCACCCGATGCCGTGGCGTAGCGGACGATGTCGCGGCCCCGGCCATCGGCCGACTTCTCGAGCGTCGTATAGGCCGCGCCGTTCTCCAGCCACCGTGCCGGCCCGAAGCGTTCGCTGGCGAACTCGGGCGACCCGTAGATGCTGCTGACGCTGAGCAGCGACGGATCCGCCTGTTGTGCCGCGAGCGGCGCGGAGAGGAATGCGAGGACGGAAGCAATGCGGAGGGTGCGCAGGAGTCGGGTCACGGGCCAGTACTCACGGGTGCGAGGGGATCTGCCGTCGGCGGAAGGCTAACGCCGGATGCACTACCGCGCGAGGACGCGGCGCAGGTACTGGCCAGTGAAGCTCGCCGGGATATTGGCGACGTCTTCGGGCGTGCCTGCCGCCACGATCTGGCCCCCGCCCTCGCCGCCCTCGGGGCCGAGGTCGACCACCCAGTCGGCGGTCTTGATGACGTCGAGGTTGTGCTCGATGACGATGACGCTGTTGCCCTTGTCCACCAGCCGGTGCAGCACCTCGAGCAGCAGGCGGACATCCTCGAAATGGAGGCCGGTGGTGGGCTCATCGAGGATGTAGAGCGTCCGGCCCGAATCGCGCTTGGCCAGCTCGGTGGCGAGCTTGACCCGCTGCGCCTCGCCACCGGAGAGCGTCGTCGCGGCCTGACCCAGATGGATGTAGCCCAGCCCGACATCGTTGAGCAGCTCCAGCCGTTCGGCGATGCGTCGCTGCGCACTGAAGAAGTCGAGCGCATCGGAGACGGTGAGGTCGAGCACGTCGGCGATGCTCTTGCCCTTGTACCGCACCTCGAGCGTTTCGCGGTTGTAGCGCCGCCCCTTGCAGACCTCGCACGGCACGTACACATCGGGCAGGAAGTGCATCTCGATCTTCACCAGCCCGTCGCCCTCGCACGCCTCGCACCGGCCGCCCTTCACGTTGAAGGAGAAGCGGCCCGGCCCGTACCCCCGCAGCTTCGCCTCGGGCAGGCCGGTGAACACCTCGCGGATCGGCGTGAAGAGGCCGGTGTACGTGGCGGGGTTGCTCCGCGGCGTGCGACCGATGGGGCTCTGGTCAACGTCGATGACCTTATCGAGCAGGTGCAGCCCATCGATGCGCGTGTGCGCACCGGGAATGACCCGCGCGCGATAGAAGTGCCGCGCGAGCGACTGATACAGGATGTCGGTGACCAGCGTGGACTTGCCCGACCCCGACACGCCGGTGACCGCGACGAACATCGCCAGCGGAAACTCCGCCGTGATGTCCTTCAGGTTGTTGGCCCGGGCACCGACCACGCGCAGGGCCCGATCGGTGTCGCGCGCGCGACGCCCCGCCGGCACCTTGACCCGCAGTTCATTGCGCAGGTACCGCGCGGTGAGTGACGTCGGGTGCTCGAGAATCCGGTCGATGGTGCCCTCCGCCACCACTTCGCCCCCGAAACGACCGGCGCGCGGGCCAAGGTCGATCACATGATCAGCGGCCCGGATGGTGTCTTCGTCATGTTCCACGACAATGACGGAGTTGCCAAGGTCACGCAGGCCCTTCAGCGTGCCGAGGAGCCGCTCGTTGTCGCGCTGGTGCAGGCCGATGCTGGGCTCGTCCAGGATGTAGAGGACACCCACGAGCCGGGACCCGATCTGGGTGGCCAGGCGAATGCGCTGCATCTCGCCACCGGAGAGCGACGAGGCGCCGCGACCCAGGGTCAGGTAGTCGAGGCCGACGTCGCACAGAAAGCGGAGGCGGTCGCAGACTTCCTTGAGGATGGGGCCGGCGATGTCGGCGTCGAGCCCGGGCCCACCCCCGCCCTGCGCCCGCAGTGGAATCGAGGCGAAGAACTCGGCCGCCCGGCCAACCGAGAGTTCCACCACGTCGCCGATACCCCGCCCGGCCACCAGGACCGCGAGGCTTTCCTGCTTGAGCCGCCGACCGCCGCAAGTGTGGCAGGGCTGCGCCGTGAGGAACTGCTCCAGCTGGCCGCGAATGGCATCGCTCGACGACTCGCGATAGCGTCGCTCGACGTTCCTGAGGATCCCCTCCCACTCCGCCTCGTGCTCCGTCCGCCCGCGGCCAGTCTCGGGCGCGAAGCGGAACTTTCCCGGGGCGCCGTGCAGCAGCGCCTTCTGCGCCGCCGCGGGGATCTCGCCCCACGGAGAGTCGAGGTCGAACTTGAGCACCTTGGCGAGTGTGGGCAGCACCGCCTTGCGCAGGTAGCCCGACGGCTCACCCCACGGGAGCACCACCCCCTCGAGGATCGCGATGGTCGGGTCGCCGAGGATAAGGTCGGGATTTACTTCCTTCCGCGTGCCCAGCCCGCTGCAGTCCGGGCAGACGCCGAAGGGACTGTTGAAGGAGAACTGCCGCGGCTCCAGCTCGGGAAACGACAGCCCGCACACCGGACAGGCAAAACGCTCGGAGAACAGCTGTGACTTCGGCGCAGCCTTCGCGTCGTGACGGACCACCTCCACCACGCCGTCAGCGAGCTTGAGCGCGGTTTCGATCGAGTCGGCGAGACGGCCGCGGTCCTCCCCACGCACTACAAGCCGATCCACGATGACCGCGATGTCGTGGTTCTGGCGACGATTGAGCGCGGGAACCGCCCCGACGTCGTAGGTTTCACCATCCACGCGCACCCGCACGAAGCCGCGCTTCTGGACGTCCTCGAAGAGATCGCGGAATTCGCCCTTCCGTCCGCGTACCAGCGGCGCCATCACCTCGATGCGGGTTCCCTCGGGCCAGGCCACGACCACGTCGGTGATCTGGCTGGCACTCGACCGGCTGACCGGGCTGCCGTCGTTGGGGCAATGGGGTACGCCGGCGCGGGCCCATAGCAGGCGCAGGTAGTCGTAGATCTCGGTGACCGTACCGACCGTGGAGCGGGGGTTCTGCCCCGTCGTTTTCTGCTCGATGGAGATCGCCGGCGACAGGCCCTCGATGGAGTCCACATCGGGCTTCTCCATGAGGCCCAGGAATTGCCGAGCATACGCCGAAAGCGACTCGACGTACCGCCGTTGCCCCTCGGCATAGATGGTGTCGAACGCCAGCGATGACTTGCCGGACCCCGAGAGCCCCGTGATGACCGTCAGCTCGTTCCGGGGAATGCTGACCGAGATGTTCTTGAGGTTGTGCTCGCGGGCACCACGGACGACGAGGAATTCACGGGGCATAAGCCCCGAAAGCTACCCGAACCCGGGAACCGCTTCAAGCGGGTAAGTTTCGTCCGAGTACACACCCAGCAGCTGGAGCACGCCAGAACGAAATGCGCCGGACCCGTCACAGCCGCAGCAGTGGTCGCGAACACGCCATCGACGAGTTCTTCGGAACCGAAGGTCTCGAAGCGGACCCGCTTCCCCGCCAGCCCGATGCCAGTTTTCCGCTCCGTCCCTTCGCCGCGAGCGCCACACCCGACGCCCGGGTCGAGGCGCCCAGCAGCGAGCCGATCGACCCGGAGCGCGTGTACCAGCGCGCCATCGAAGCGGTGGAGCAGGCCCGCCCATCGGAGGCCGACGCCCTCTTCCGGGAGCTCCTCGCCCTCGACCCCGCGCACGTCGGTGGCGCGCTCGGCCTTGCCGCACTGCTCGAATCGCAGCAGGACGTGCCCGGCGCCCTCGATGCACTGGCGGCCGCGCTCAAGCTGCATCCCGACCACCCGGGTGTGCTCCTGGCCCGGGCCGGCGTGCGGCGGCGGCGGAAGGACCTCGCCGAGGCCGAAGTGGACGTGCGCCGGGTGCTGAAGGCCAGCCCCTCCAACCCCGACGCGCTGATGGAGCTGGGCCTCGTGCTCTTGCGGAAGGGCCTGGCCGCCGAGGCGGGACAGGTGCTCATGCGTCGGGTTGAACAACGACCGGACGACGCCCAGACCTGGCTCTACGTCGGGGAAGCGCGAAACCAGGCCGGCAACCTGCCGGCCGCGCTGGAAGCGCTGCGCAAGTCGGCCGAGCTGGACGATCGCAACGACCGGGTGTTCTACCTGATGGGCCGGGTGCTCGACCGGATGGGGCGACCGGACGAGGCCATGCCGATGTACCGACGCAGCAAGGAACTGAGCGCGCCATGATCGAGGTGGTGGTCGATGACCTCGCCTTCGTGGAGGCGGATGCGATCCTCCGTCCGGCGGACGACACCCTCGCACCACTTACCCCGGCGATGAAGCGCCTCGACCTCCAGGCCGGGGCGCGTTTCGCGGCGCTCTGCCAGGTCAAGTCGCCGCTCGATGCGGGCGCGGCGGTGGTTACCGGAGGCGGGGATCTCTCCGCGCCCCTGGTGGTGCACCTGGTGCTGCAGGACGCGGACGGCTCGGGTGGTCGCGAGGTCATCCGGCGGGCGCTGCGTTCGGCCTGGCAGCAGGCCGCCGCGTGGCAGCTGGAGCGGATCGCGGCGCCACTCATCGGTGTTGGGCCGGGCCGGCTCTCCATCGAGGATGCCGCCGAGTTGCTGGGCGAAAGCTTTCCAGGTGGGGAGCCGGGAACGAACGCGCCGCACACCCTCCGCATTGTGGTCGACTCGGACGAGGAGCGGACGACCGTGGACGCGGCGATCCGGAGGTACCGCTCCTGAATCGGCGGATGGTCGGGATCATCATCTTCACGGCCTGGATCGGGTCGCTCGCGTGGCTCGCCCAGCGCACCTGGTTCCCCACTGGGAGCCGGCGCGCAGCGCCGGTGTTTGCCCGGATCTCGCCCACCGCGGCCTACTACACGCTGAGCATTGCCGGGAACACCGTTGGATTTGGTTCCCTGACGCTCGACACCACGCTCACCACCATCGACGTGACGGAGCTGCTCGACCTCCGGGTGCCCGACGCGGACACGGTGCTGCGGATCGTCCAGCGTTCGCGCACCACGTTCGATCGCAGCCTCGCCTTCCTCGGCGTGGTGGTGTCGCGCTCGCAGTCGGGTGAGCGTACCGAGATCCGCGCAACGCGCGTGGGCGATTCGGCGCTCGCCTGGCAGGCGGGCCCTGAAGGCCGCCCGGGCCGGGTAGACACCGTCGTCGCGCGGCCGGGCTCCGCCGCCCCGCCGTCGGCGCTGCCGCTCCTGCTCACGGCGCTCCAGGCGCCGCGAAAGGGGACGGCGCGGAAGTTCGACCTGGTGGACCCGCTGCGTCGCGCGCTGGTCCAGGTCGAGGTGGTCGTGCTGACGGATTCGATACTGGTGATACCGGACAGCGCCGCCGTGAATCCGGCCACGGCACGGTGGGAGTCGGCCCGGTTTGACACCCTTCGGGCGTGGCAGGTCAGCCGCCGGGGCGATGGTCCTCCGGTGACGCTGTGGGTCGACGAGGACGGGCTGCCGGTGAGGGGCGAGCTGTTGCCGGGGCTCGTGGCCGAGCGTCAGCCGTTCGAGATCGCCACCGATGCCTATCGGCGGGAGTTTGCCGGCGGCACCTACGGCGCGGCGCGCAGCCCGGCGAGCGCGTCGCTCACCTCCAGGCCACCGGGCACGCAGTCGATGCTCGTGCGGCTGGCGCGAGTGGAGCAGGACTCTGCCGGGTGGGCGCGCGCTGGCCTCTCGGGCGGAAGCCAGCAGCTGTCCGCGGACACTCTGCTTGTGTCAGTCGACTCCACCGCGGCAGAGCGCAGCGTTGCTTCCGCCGGGACGTTCGAGGCCCTGGTGCCTCGCGGCGACCGATCGGTGCGGGTCCAGGCCGATCGGGTCATATCTGGCGAAGCCGACCAGCGGAAGAGGGCGGAACGGCTCCTTGCCTGGGTCACCGCGGAGATCGCCCCTGCCTCCAACCCCGGTTCTCCCAATGCCCGCCGCGCCCTCCGAACCCGCAAGGGCGACGCCTCGGATCGGGCGATACTGTTCGTGGCATTGGCACGGTCCGCCGGGTTTGAGGCCCGACCTGTTGCGGGGATCGTGGCACAGGAGCGCGGCTGGGCCCGGCACGCCTGGGCGGAAGTGAAGCTCGGGGGCTGGGTTCCGGTGGACCCGACCTTCGGCACGTTCCCTGCCGGGGCGGGATACGTCAGATTGGTGGCCGGCGCCCCCGCCGATCCCCTTTACCTCGTGCCGCTCGCGGCGTCGCTTTCGCCCGAACGGCTGACCCGGCAGAAAACCCGATGATCCGTCTCACGAACCTGACCAAGCGCTATGGCAGCTTCACGGCCGTCGATGGCATCGATCTCGAGGTGCCGTCCGGCGAGCTGTTCGGCTTCCTGGGCCCCAACGGTGCCGGCAAGACAACCACGCTGCGCATGATCGCCGGCATCCTCAAGCCGACCAGCGGCGTGGTGGAGATCGGCGGCGACAACCTGGAGCTGAAGCCGAGGAAGGCGAAGACGCGGATGGGCTTCATTCCCGATCGCCCGTTCGTGTACGACAAGCTCACCGGCGCCGAGTTCCTGCGCTTCGTGGCGGCCCTGTACGGCCAGGAGGGCCCGGCCATCGAGCGCCGCATGGACGAACTGCTCAAGCTCTTCGACCTGGCGCCGTGGAAAGACGAGCTCACCGAGTCGTACAGCCATGGCATGCGGCAGAAGCTGATCATCTCGAGCGCGCTGATTCACCAGCCTGAGGTGATCGTGGTGGACGAGCCGATGGTGGGGCTCGACCCGAAGAGCGCGCGCCTGCTCAAGGACCTGTTCAAGGAATTCACGGCGCGCGGCGGCACCATCCTCATGAGCACGCATACGCTCGAGGTGGCCGAGGACATGTGCGACCGGATCGGGATCATTCAGGGCGGCAAGATCGTCGCCTGCGGCACCATGGCCGAGCTGCGGCACCAGTTCGCCGCGGGCGACGCGAGCCTTGAAGACCTCTTCCTGCGGCTTACCGGCGGCGTATCCGAGTTCGAACTGGGTAATGTCCTCGACCGCTGAGTTGGCGGTGCCCCCGGTCCCCGATCCGGGGGTCCGGACGGTGCTGCTGCCCAAGTGGCGGACAGCACTGGCGCGGGTGCGCCAGGAACGGTCGGGCACACCGCTCAAGCTGCTCCTGCTGGCACTGGTGGCGGCGGGGTTCTGGTCGGCGGTGTTCACGGTGGCCTACCGGGTGCTGAAGTACGCCCGGGGTGCACCGGAAATCGGCAGCTTCCTGCCGCAGAAAATGCTGGGCGTCATCCTGCTGGCCTTCGCGTCGATCCTCCTGCTGTCCAACCTGGTCACCGCGCTCTCGACGTTCTTCCTGGCGAAGGACCTCGACATGCTCATTGCCGCCCCGGTTGACTGGCTGCGCCTCTACCTCGCCAAGCTGGGCGAGACGACGGCGCACTCGTCGTGGATGGTGGCACTTCTGGCGATCCCGATCTTCACCGCCTATGGCATCGTGTACGACGGCGGCCCCTGGTTCTGGCTGGTGGCGCTGGGCGCGTTCGTGCCGTTCCTGCTGCTGCCGGCGGTAATCGGTGCGGCCACTACCCTGGTGCTGGTGAATGTCTTCCCCGCGAGGCGTACCCGCGACCTGCTGAGCCTCGTGGCGATCGGCGCGATGGCCATTGTGGTGGTGACGCTCCGGGTGCTGCAGCCGGAGCGACTGGCGCGGCCCGAGGGATTCCGGAACCTGGTGGACTTCCTGGGCGCCCTGCAGAGCCCGACGAGCCCGTTCCTGCCGACGGAATGGACGGCAGACATCATCATGAACTGGCTCAACCGCGTCGCGGATCCGTTGCCGATCGTGCTGCTGTGGAGCACGGCCGGCGCCTTCGTGGTGCTCGGCGCGCTGGCGCACAAGCGCCTCTACCGGAACGGCTTCACCAAGGCGCAGGAAGGCTCGGAACAGTATGTGCGGGGCAAGCACTGGCCGCGCGTCGCCTCCCGGCTGCTCAGCAGGCTACCGGTGGCCAAGCGCGAGTTCATCATCAAGGACGTGCTGCTGTTCTTCCGGGATACCACGCAGTGGAGCCAGCTCATCCTGCTCGCGGTGCTCATGCTGGTCTACATCTTCAACATTCGCGCGCTGCCGCTCTTCACGGGAGAGCGCGTGTCGGTGCTGCTGGTGACGATGGTGGTGTTCCTGAACCTGGGACTGGCGGGCTTCGTGCTCGCCGCCATTGCGGCGCGGTTCGTCTTCCCATCAGTGTCCCTCGAGGGCCGGCAGCTGTGGCTGCTCTGCTCGAGCCCGCTCGATCTCGAGGCGTTGATGTGGAGCAAGTACTGGACGGGCACGGTGCCGCTGCTGGTGCTGGCGCTGGTCATCACCGGCGTCACCAATGTGCTGCTGCAGGCCTCGCCGTTCATGATGGCGGTGAGCATCGGGACGATCACGTTGTACACGCTGGCGACGAGCGCCCTGGCGCTCTGCTTCGGGACACTCTTTCCGCAATTCGATACCGAGAACGCGGCGCAGATCCCCACCAGCTTCGGCGGCCTGGTGTACATGATGGCGAGCGTCTGCCTGCTGGGCGTGGTGATCGCGCTCGAGGCGCGGCCGGTGCTGCAGTTCGTGCGGGCCAACCAGGCCGGTGTTCCGCTGGAGATCGACCTGCCGATGGCGCTCATGTTCGCGGCGGCGGCGGTCTTGTGCCTGGCCAGCACGCTGATATCGCTCCGCATCGGGCTCAAGCGGATCCGCGAAATCGACGCCTGACCTCGCTGCTGCAGCACTCGCGTCACCTCCCAAACCGCCGCCCGGCGGTTTTTCCGTTCCTGACCGCACTTCCCTGATGCCGGACGGCTCGCGCCCCTCTCGCACTGTGTGCGCACCTGCGCCAACTCGGCGCTTGCCCACTCTCTGGAGGTGCATATGCAGTTCACTCGCCTGTGGCCGGCGCTGCTGGTTGC
>JANNSD010000095.1:0-11875 GCA_031402225.1 Gemmatimonadota bacterium
GGCTCAAGACCCCCGATCTGGAGGCGGCCATCGAGCGCTTGAGCACCGGCTATTCCGGTTTCTGGTTCGGGCGATACGACATCCGGGCGCCGTCGCACGACGCGTTCTCGGCGGGAACGGGGTTCAAGGTGATTGAACTGAACGGCGCCACCTCGGAAGCCACCAGCATCTATGACCCGGCCAACGGCCTCCGTGACGCCTACCGGGTGCTCTTCGAGCAGTGGCGGGTGCTGTTCGAGATCGCCGAGCGGAACCGCGCGGCCGGTGCGCAGCCGGCTTCACTGCGCGAGTTGATGGCACTCCTCGGGCGCCACCGGGCGGCGCTCGGATCCCATGTCGACGCATAGCAGCACACCACACTACACCAAGGGACACCGCATGCCGTCGACCATGAGCCGTGGGGCCACCATCTCCAGCTGGTGCTGCCAACTGACCGTCGCCGTGATCCTGGGCCAGACGCTCTTCTTCAAGTTTACCGGCGCCCCCGAGTCGCGATTCATCTTCTCCACGCTCGGCATCGAACCTTGGGGGCGCTACTTCACCGGCATCTGTGAGGTCATCGCGGTCATCCTCATCCTCAACCCGCGTACGGCGGCTGCCGGCGGTGTGCTGGCGATGGGGCTCATGGCGGGTGCCATCATGGGGCACCTGACCAAGCTAGGCATCGAGGTCCAGGGCGACGGCGGGCTGCTGTTCGGCCTCGCCGTCACGGTGCTCGTGGCCGCAGCAGTCGTGGTGCTGCTGCGCCGGCACGAGCTGCCGATCGTCGGGGCCATGTTCGCAGGGCGTACGTGATGCGGATCGCCATCTTTGGCGGCACGGGGCGCGTCGGTCGGCACGCGGTGGAGCTGGCGGTCGCGCAAGGGCACGCGGTGTCGGCGCTGGTGCGCAGTGCAGAGCACGAGCCGGCCGGCCAGAGTGTTCACTGGGTTACCGGGGATGTGACCGACCCAGCGACGGTGGAGGAGGTGCTGCGCGGTGCTGATGCGGTCCTGAGCTCGCTCGGCGCGCCGAGCGTGGAGCGCCCCGGTACGATCCTGGCCGACGGCATGCGCACCATCACCGGCGTGATGCGCCGGCTGGGCGTACGCCGGATCATCGCCGTCGCCGGCGCCGGCATTCTGGATGCTCCGGCCGGGGGGCTGGTGCATGATCAGGCCGGGTTCCCGGAAGGATTTCGCGCCATTTCGGAGCAGCACGCCGGCACCTGGGCGGCCTTGCGGGAGAGCCGGCTGGACTGGACGCTGGTATGTACACCCACGCAGGTGAGCGGCGCACAACCGTTGCGGGTGCGCGCCCTGGCCGATCAGCTCCCGGCGGAAGGGACCGCGATTTCGGTGGAGGACATCGCCGCGTTCATGCTGGGCCAAGTGAGCGATCCGCGCTTTCTTGCGCGGCGCGTGGGACTCACCTGGTAACATAGCGGGGCAGCCGTACCGGCTGCCCCGCAGTACCCCACCGGCCATGAAGGTGGCCCGGCGTCAGCGATCATCGTCCTCGTCGAAGTCGTCAAACTCCTCGACCTCGTCGTCGTCGGCGCCATCGAGCTCATCGTCCTCGTCCTCGTCCTCGTCGTCCTCCTTCTCGTCGTCCTCATCGTCGTCGAAGGTGAACGTATCCTCCTCGTTTTCATCGTCGTCGAACTTCCGCCGCATGCGCAGGGAACCGTACGACGTCTCGCTGGCCGGCATAATCGCCTCCGCCATCCGTAAAGAGGGTGAAAGTTGCTGGGTCACGACGCGTCCGCTACCCGGGCGGCGGCCCTGGCAGCCTTCTTTCGATCATTCACCTGCAGGACGCGCTTGCGCAGGCGAATCGTCTTGGGCGTCACTTCAATCAGCTCATCCTCCTCGATGTACTCCATGGCGTACTCGAGGGTAATCTGGCGCGGCGGTTCCAGCAGGATGTTGTCGTCGGATCCCGACGCGCGCATGTTGGTGAGCTTCTTCTCCTTCGTCACATTGACGTCGAGGTCGCCGGGGCGGGAGTTCTCGCCCGCGATCATGCCTTCGTACACCAGGTCGGTGGGCGCCACGAACATCTGGGCGCGCTCCTGCAAGTTCCCCAGCGCGAACGCGACCACCGCGCCCTCCCGATCGGCGACCAGCACCCCGCGCTTCCGGCCGGCCAGCGGGCCGGCCCACTGACCGTACTCCATGAAGCGGTGATGGATGATCCCGTTGCCGCGCGTATCGGTCAGGAACTCGGAGCGGTAACCGAACAGGCCCCGCGCCGGAATCCGGAAGGTGAACCGAACCAGCCCGGTGCCGTTGTTCTTCATTTCCTTCATCTCGGCCCGGCGTGGCCCGAGGCGCTCCATCACGACGCCCATGTATTCCTCCGGCACGTCGATCGTGAGTTCCTCGTACGGCTCCTGCCGCTCGCCGTTCTCGCCGGTGCGCGTGATGACCCGGGGCCGGGACACCTGGAACTCGTAGCCCTCACGCCGCATCGTCTCCATCAGGATGCCGAGGTGCAGCTCGCCGCGGCCCGACACGGTGTGCGTGTCGGGGGTGTCCGTCGGCTCGACCCGGAGCGCCACGTTGCGCTCGAGTTCCTTGAAGAGCCGGTCGCGCAGCTGGCGGCTGGTAACATACTTGCCATCGCGCCCGGCGAAGGGCCCGTTGTTCACGATGAAATCGACCGAGATGGTCGGTTCTTCCACGGCGATGCCGAGCAACCGCTCGGGCTGCTCGATGGAGGTGAACGTCTTGCCGATTTCGATGGTATCGAAGCCGGCCAGGCAGACGATATCTCCGGCGCTCGCTTCCTGCACATCGACGCGGGCGAGCCCGTCAAAGGTGTACAGCTTGGTGACCCGCCCATTCTCCATCGGCTCATCCACCACCATGCCCGGCTCGCCCATCGGCAGCAGCGACACCTGGTCGCCCACCCGCACCCGGCCGCGCTCGATACGCCCGATGGCAATGCGCCCGAGGAAGGCCGAGAAATCGAGGGTGGAAATGAGCATCTGGAACGGGCCCTCGGGGTCGCCCTTTGGCGCCGCGATGTGGTCGATGACCGCCTGAAAGAGCGGGGTCAGGTCCGTGCCCGGGTGATCCAGCTCGGGCGTGGCTGTGCCGGCCCGGCTCGAGGTGTAGAGGAACGGCGCGTCCAGCTGCTCGTGCGTCGCCTCGAGGTCGATGAAGAGGCCCAGCACCTCATCGTGCACCCTGAGCGGCTCAGCATCGGCGCGGTCGATCTTGTTGATGGCCACGATCGGCTTGAGCCCAAGCGCCAGCGCCTTCCGGGTGACGAACCGGGTCTGCGGCATGGGACCCTCGGCGGCGTCCACCAGGAGCACGAAGCCGTCAACCATGCGCAGGATGCGCTCGACTTCACCGCCGAAGTCGGCGTGTCCCGGCGTGTCAACGATGTTGATCTTGGTGCCGTGCCAGTTCACCGCGGTGTTCTTGGCCAGGATGGTGATGCCCCGCTCCTTTTCGAGCGGGTTTGAATCCATGACACGCTCTTCCACGTGCTGGTTCGCACGGAACGCCCCGGCCTGCCGGAGCATCTGGTCGACCATGGTGGTCTTGCCGTGGTCGACGTGCGCGATGATCGCAATGTTCCGAATCACTGGGTGCCGCTTCTCCTGCGAATGCAACAACGATGTGGCCCGCGCGGGGCCTGAGCGGCGCATATATAGACTGCGACGGTCAGCGCCGCAAGAGAGCCCCGGGGCCTCGTGAAAGCCCCTCTCCCCGCGCGCGTTCAGGACTCGTGCGGATGGGCGTGTCCGTGGACGTGGGCCCCGGCCGAACTGCCCTTTCCGCGGGCGAGCGGTCCGTCGGCATCGGGCACGCACTGGTCCAGGCACTCCACCTGGATGGTGACGTGCCCGATCCCGATGTTGCGCACCTCCCGCGACACCGCGTCGAGCACCCGCGGATGGGAGGCGAGGTCGGGCACCACCACGTGGCCGCTCATGGCCACGACACCGCTCGTCAGGGTCCACACGTGCAGGTCGTGCACCGCGATCACCCCCTCGACGCCGCGCATGCGCCGCTCCACGTCCTCAAGCGGAATGTGTGACGGCGCCGCCTCGAGCAGGATCTCCACGCTTTCCCGCAGCAGCCGCCAGCTCCCCACAATGATGAGCAGCGAGATCAGTACCGACACGATCGGGTCAGCCAGGGTCCATCCGGTGAGGATGATGATCAGTGCCGCGAGCAGGGCCCCGACCGAACCCAGGAGGTCGCCCACCACATGCAGGTACGCTGCCCGGGTGTTGAGGTTGCCGTGCGCGTCGTGCCGCAGCAGCCGCAACGCCACCAGGTTTACGACGAGGCCGGCCAGCGCGACCCCCGCAAACAGCGGGCCCTCGATAGTGTGCGGGGAGCGGAATCGGCGAATGGCCTCGAAGATGATCCAGGCCGAGAGCGCGGCGAGGACGACGCCGTTCACCAGCGCGGCGAGGATCTCGAGCCGGAGATAGCCGTAGGTGCGACGCGGGTCGGGGGGACGCCGAGCGAGCCGGGCCGACACGAGGGCCAGCGCCAGCGCGCCCACGTCGGTGAGCATGTGACCAGCATCGGCGAGGAGCGCCAGCGACCCGCTTAGCCAGCCACCGATCGCCTCGACGACCATGAAGCCGGCGGTGAGGAGGAGCACCCGGCGGAGGTTGGACTCCGCGGAGGAGGCGGCAGGATGACCAGGCGGCAAGGCGGCAAGAGAAAGCGGATCAGTCATGTGCCGCCTGCCTTACTGCTTCTGCATGTCCGGCCAGTTGCTCCGCTTCGGCCAGTGCAATGATGTGCGGGGCATCGGCGGCCAGCCGCGCGGCGCTGTACTGGATGATGCTGGTGCGCTTGATGAAGTCGTAGACACCGAGCGGCGACGCATAGCGCGCCGTGCCGCTGGTGGGCAGGACATGGCTGGGTCCGGCGATGTAATCGCCGACCGGCTCTGGCGTGTGCCGGCCGAGAAAAATGGCGCCGGCGTGGCGGATACCGTCGGCCACCGCGGCGGGGTCCCGCGCCAGGATCTCGAGGTGCTCCGGGGCCCGCCGGTTGGCCACGGCGATCGCGTCGTCGATGGTCGGCACCAGTATCACCAACCCATTGCGCTCCAGTGACGCGCGGGCGATGGCGGCCCGTGGTGCCTGATGCAGGGCGGCCTCGAGGGCGGCGGGCAGGGCATCGGCCAGCGCCGCGGACGTGGTGACACACCAGGCGGAGGCGTCCTCGTCGTGCTCCGCCTGGGCGATGAGATCGGCCGCCACCCGCACCGCGCTGGTGGAGTCGTCCGCGATCACCAGCAGCTCGGTGGGTCCCGCGATCGAGTCGATGCCCACCTGCCCCACTACCTGCCGCTTCGCCTCCGCGACCCAGCGACTGCCGGGCCCCACGATCTTGTCCACCCGCGGCACCGTCTCGGTGCCATAGGCCAGTGCCGCGACCGCCTGTGCGCCGCCGATGCGAAAGAGCCGCGTGACCCCGGCCAGCGCGCAGGCGGCGAGCACAGCGTCGGTGAGGAATCCGCCCGGCGGCGTCACCGCCACGATGTCGCGGACCCCGGCCACCACGGCGGGGACGCAGTTCATGATCACAGACGAGGGATACGACGCCTTCCCGCCCGGCACGTACAGGCCCACCCGGTCGAGCGGCGTCACCTTCATGCCGAGGATCGTCCCGTCGGCTTCGGTGATACTGAACCCCGGATCGATCTGCCGCTCGTGATAGCTGCGCACCCGGCCCACCGCTCGTTCCAGCGCCTCGCGGAGTGGAGCGGGCAGGCGCCCGAGAGCCGCAACCCATTCTGCCCTCGGCACTTCCCACGCCTGGGGAGGCAGGTCGAGACCGTCCAGTTCCAGGGTGCAGGCCTGGACCGCCCGGTCGCCTTCTGCGGCGACCCGCTGAACGATGCGCGCGACCGTCAGCCGGGTCGCCGCGTCCGCGCCCCCCAGTTGCGGGAGGAACGGCAACAGCGCGTCGAGCGGCGGAACGACGAGACGGCGGATCATCGACTCGCGGGCCTTCCGGGAAGTGGTTACAGTTGCCGGGATGGAAACCGATCAGCCGGTCGCGGCCGGACTGCTCGCCGTCCTGCTGCTTGTCCTCGCCAATGCGTTCTTCGTGGCGGCGGAGTTCGCCCTCGTGGGGGCGCGCCGCACCCGGCTGGACGAGCTAGCCCGGGGTGGCGACGGCAAAGCTAGGCTTGCCCGGCGCGCGGTTCAATCGCTCGACCGGTACATCTCGGCCACCCAGCTCGGGATCACGCTGGCATCGCTGGGGCTGGGCTGGGTGGGCGAACCGGCCCTGGCCCACCTGATCGAGGCCGGGTTCCGCTGGCTTCCTCCCACCATGGCCACGATCGCGACCCACACGTTCGCGGTGGCGATCGCCTTCACCATTATCACCGTCCTGCACATCATCCTGGGCGAGCTGGTGCCCAAGACGTTCGCCCTGCTATACCCCGAAGAGGTCAGCGGGTGGGTGGCGGCGCCGCTGATGGCGTTCGCCTGGGTCATGGCGCTGCCCATCTGGATCCTCAACAGCGCCGCCAACGGCGTCCTGCGCCTGTTCCGCGTCAAGCGCAGTGGCGGGCATGACCGGCTGCATTCGCCCGAGGAGATCCGGCTGCTGGTGGAGCAGAGCCAGGTCGCGGGCTCGCTCCAGCAACAGGACGCCCGCCTGCTCGAGGGCGTGTTCGAGTTTACCGAGAAGACCGCCGAGGAGGTCATGACGCCACGAACGGAGATGGTGGCGCTCGACGCCGACCTCCCGGTGGGCGAGGCCGCGGACCGGGTGGCTGAAGCCCGGCGCTCGCGCTATCCCGTGTTCGCCGAGAGCCTGGATGACATCGTCGGTGTGGTACACGCCAAGGACATCCTGTCGGCACTGCGCAATACGCCTGGGGCGGTGGTGCGGACCATCATGCGCCCGCCACTGTTCGTGCCGGGCACGCGCGAGGTCGAGGACGTGCTGGCGGACATGAAGAAGCTCAAGGTGCACCTGGCCGTGGTGCTCGACGAGTACGGCGGGACGGCGGGCCTGGTGACCATGGAGGACCTGCTCGAGGAGATCGTGGGGCCGATCTTCGACGAATACGACCGGCCCGATCATGTGCCGGTCGATGAGGGGGGCACCGTGATCGACGGGTCACTGACGATCAGCCAATTCAACAGTGAGTATGACGCCGCGCTGGACGATGCCAGCTACACCACCGTCGGCGGCTTGCTCTTCGGCCAACTCGGCCGCCTGCCCAAGCCTGGGGACCTGGTGCACGTGGCAGGATTCGACTTCGAGATCCGGTCGATGGCAGGACGCCGGGTGGACCGGGTGCGCGTGGTGGGGCGACCCAAGTCCGCCGACGACGGCAAGGACGAGCGATGAGCGGGCTGCTGCCGCGGTCGGCGATCGCGCTCGTGCCCCCCGGCGCACTCGACCTCACCGGTGAGGCGGTGCGGCGGCGGCGCGCGCTGCAACGGGCGACGCTGGCGGTGCTCGAGGAGGCGGGCTTCGAGGAAGTAAGCCCGCCCACCTTCGAGTACGAAGAGATCTTCGTGCGTGCCGGGGGGCCGGCGGTGATCGAGCGGCTTATCCGCTTCCTCGACCTCGACGGTCGGGCGCTGGCGCTGCGGTACGACTTCACCGCCAGCGTGGCACGCGTGGCCGCCACCGCTTTCGCGGACCGGCCGCTGCCGCTCCGGCTCTGCTACTCCGGCAAGGTGTACCGGCAGGAGCCGGATCGCGGGGCGCGCCCGCGCGAGATCCTCCAGGTGGGCGCGGAACTCCTGGGTGCCACCGGGCTGTCCGCCGACCTCGAACTCATCCGGCTGGTGCTGCGGCTCGCCGCCGCGGTGAACCTGCGCGACTTCCAGCTGAACGTCGGTCACATTGGTGCCCTGGCGCCGGCGCTTGCGGCCCTGCCCGAGGCACTCCGGCCCGATGTGCGCCGCTGGATCGACCGCAAGGATCGCGGCAGCCTCGCCCGCGCCCTGGCACCGCTCGAGGGCGACGCGCGCACGCTGCTCACCCTTCCCTTCGTCATGGGCCGCCGCGCGGCACTGGACGCGGCGCGGCGCGGCGCGCCCGCCGCGGCGCAACCGGCGCTCGACCACCTCCTGGCCCTGGACTCCGCACTCACCGCCAGCGAGCGGGCGCACGTGGTGTATGACCTGGGCGAGGTACGGGGCCTCGACTATTACACCGGCCTGCAGTTCGAACTGTTCGTGGCGGGCGCCGGGCGAGCCACGGGCGCCGGCGGCCGGTACGACGGACTGATGGCGCGCTTCGGCCACCCGATGCCCGCCGTGGGACTGTCGCTGGACCTCGACGCGATTGCGGAGCTTGCCCTGTGAGTGCGCGCCTGCGGATCGCGCTGGCCAAGGGTCGCTTGTGGGACGCCGCGATCGCGCGCTTTACCCGGGCCGGCATGGCGCCGGTCAGCGACAAGGGCCGTCGCCTGCTGGTGCCGTCCGTGGAGCCCGGCATCGAGTTCCTGGAGATCAAGCCGGGGGACGTGCCGATCTACGTCGAATCGGGTGCCGCCGACCTGGGCATCACCGGCACCGATGTGTTGCGCGAGGCCAATCCCGACGTACTCGAGCCGCTCGAGCTCGACTTCGGCCAGTGCCGGCTCGTCGTGGCGGCGCCCGCGACGGCGCCGTATCCGTCACTGCCAGGCGGTATCACGCCCCGGCTCGCCACCAAGTATCCACGCCTTGCCCGAGCGCACTTCGCCGCGCTCGGGCGGGCGGTGGAGATCATCGAGGTGGGCGGGTCGGTGGAAGTGGCGCCGCTGCTCGGACTGTCGCACTGGATCGTGGACCTGGTGGACACTGGCACCACGCTGCGGGCCAATGGACTCGTCGAATGCGAGACAATACTCCACGTATGCGCAACGCTGATCGCCAATCGCGCGAGCCAAAAATTGAAGCTGGACCGGCACTTGGAGGTGATGGGGCGATTGGGGCAAACGGCGTAAGGGGGAGCCACGGAGGAACCAGGAGCGGAGAACTGCGGCGGAGAACCAACCGCGGACAGGTCATTCAGATGCTCGCATCTTGCGCTGCATGCCCAAGATGAGTTGCTGCACCCCGTCGTTCCTCCGGGCCAGTCGCTGGGCAGTCGCCTGATCGACCACACCCGCATCTCCGAGAAGCCGCAGCAAGTCGCCCGATTCTACCGCCGACCCGAGAGCAATCCTCCAGAATCGCATGGCAGATGGGCTTGGTCCGTACGAATATCCCTCCGCAAGGTTGAGCTGCACTGACAGTGAGGAACGCTGCAGCTGCGAGAGCATTGCTCCGGCCCAGGGCTTCCAGCATCGCTGTGACAACAGCAGCACTTCAAGCACGACCGTTCGGGATTCCTGCCAGGCCTTCAGTGTGCGGTGATCGCGCATCCTGGAAGGTCAGGCGTCCTTCACACTTCCCGTCATCAATACGGCGCGGCTGGTACCCGATTCTACCTCACTTCTGCGCTTTGCTCGCCGTCTGACCCTCTTTCCGTGGGTGGCTGTCGCAGTTGGTTCCTCCGCAGTTGGTTCCTCCGAAGTTGGTTTCCTCCGCTGTTGCTCTTCATCACGCCGTTCCCAACACCATCGCCAGCTCCACCGCCCTCCGCATCGACGCGGGGTCCGCCGTTCCCATCCCGGCAATGTCGAAGGCAGTTCCGTGGTCCGGGCTCGTCCGCGGAAAGGGCAATCCCAGCGTGACGTTCACCGCCTCGCCGAAGCTCGCGACCTTGATCGCCGTCATGCCCACGTCGTGATACGGCGCCAGCACCGCATCGAACTCGCCCCGCATCGCGCGCACGAACACGGTGTCGGCCGGGAACGGCCCCGCGAGCGCCGCGGCCTCGGCCGCCGGGCGCAGCACCCGGATCTCCTCGTCGCCGAAGAGACCGGCCTCGCCCGCGTGGGGATTGAGCGCGCAGAGGGCGAGCCGGGGCTCGGCGATGCCAAACCAGTCCCTGAGTGCGGCGCGGGTGGTGTGCGCCACGCGCACGACACGATCGGCCGTGAGCAGCAGGGGCACGTCGCGGAGCGCGACGTGGGTCGTAACCAGCACCACCCGGAGCCGGTCGGAAGCAAGCATCATGGCCACCGGCACGTCGCCGCAGAGATGCGCGAGCCACTCGGTGTGGCCGGGATAGGGAAAGCCGGCCAGGTGCAGCGCGTGCTTGTTGGCGGGCGCCGTGACGATGGCGTCCACCTCTCCCGCCAGGGCCAGCCGCACCGCGGCCTCGACCGCATGACCCGCAAGCCGGCCGGCGCGCAGGGTGCGCGCGTGATCCGGCCGGTCGCCGGTGCCCTGTGCCCACACGCCCACACCAACGCGGCGTGCGGCAGGCATGTCGTCGATGAGGTCGTCGGGACCGACGACCGTCACCGCAGCGTCCAGCGGCACCTGCAGGGCCGCGCGGGTGATCTCGGGACCGATACCGCGCGGATCGCCGAGCGTCACCGCGAGGCGGCGCATCAGGACCCCTTCACCTCGACGAAGGTCGCGCGCCGAAGCTGGGCGACGTACCGCTGGATGGCGAGGTCTTCGGACAGGATCTGCTTGACGCGGTCGCGGACGTCCTGGTAGGTCACCTCACCCTCCGCGCGTCGCTCCGTGACCATCACGATGGCATACTTCCGCCCCCCTCCGGGGGACTCGAGCGCGAACGGCGGCACGATGCTGACGGTGCTGTCGGCGCCGATGATGCCGCGCTTGTAGACCTCGGGCAACTTCTCCAGCGGCACGGCCGCGGCCTCGCGCTCCTCGGTGTCGTCATGCCACAGCTGCTGCAGCGAGTCGAACGGTGCCCCGGCGATCGCCGCCTGGTACACCTGCTGGGCGTGTGCTGCCGCGCTGTCCACATCCGCCTGCGACAGTTCCGCGGCGATGAGAATGTGCCGCACCTGGACCTCGCCCGGTTGCGTGCGCATCACCTGGATGAGATGGTACCCGAAGGGCGTCTCGACCGGCTCCGAGATGACCCCGATCTTGAGCGCGAACGCCACGCGATCGAACTCGGGCACGAACACGCCCCGCCGCGCCCAGCCGAGATCCCCGCCGCGCTCGCGCGACCCGGGATCGGCGGAGAATCGCTTGGCCGCCACGGCGAAATCGGCCCCCTTGCGCAGTTCCACCAGGATCGAATCCGCCAGCGCGAGCGCCCGCGCCTTGGCGGCGTCGGTGGGGCGCGGCGCCACCACGACCTGGCGGAACGTGACCGTGGCGGGCCGACTCCCGAACTGCCCCTGCTGCTGCTCGTAGAACGCCTTCATTTCCTGCTCGCTCGGCTGGACCGGCTTGAGCCCACCCTTCTCCTTGAGCGCCTGCTTCAGCCGCTCCTTCTGCATGTCCCGCCGCGACTGCTCACTGAGGAAGCGGCGATACTCATCGAGGGTGACGAATCCGGCCTGGTGCAGCTGGGCCGTGAACTCCAGCTCGGTGGTGTAGCGCGCGCGGATGTTCTTGACCGCCGCGTCCACCGCGTCGATGACTTCCTTGTCCGTGATCTTGATGGCGGTGTCGCGCGCCGCCTCCTGGACCAGCAATTCATCATCCACCAGGTCGGAGAGCACCTGTGCCCGGATCCTGGCGGAGTCGGCGGCGGTGCGGGGCGCGGCGGCCGGCGGCATGCCGCCAAGCAGCTGGTAGAACTGTTCGTCGAGCTGCGACTGCATGATCGCCTGCTTGCCCACCACCGCCACGATGCGGTCGACCGGCGTGAGCGGTCGGCGCATCAGGTCGGCCTGCGCCTGCGCGTCGAGCTCAGCCTGCACCACCGCCGTCGCCCTGACGCTGTCGGCCCGTGCGGCACTGTCCGCTTGTGCCACGGCGTGGGGGGCCCCCGCCAGCCCCCCCCACACAACCCACGGTTGCCCCCCCAATAGCCCCCATCAGATAAGGCGCGCCGGGGTTTGGGGAGGT
>JANNSD010000096.1:0-5273 GCA_031402225.1 Gemmatimonadota bacterium
CGAGTCCCGCATCACCGCCACGGCGCGCGCATCCATGCCCGTTCGCGGCGGGTTGGTCACCACGAAGTCCGGCGGTCGCAGCGCATCCAGGATGTCCTCGACCCGGGCGGTGCGCGCCACGAACCGGGCACTGTCCCCCCGTCCCGCCGTGGCGAGGCGAACCGCGCGGGGATCCGATTCCACGCTGTCGATGCGGGCACCGAGGTCCAGCAGCCTGTGGCTCGTTTCCCCGATACCGGCATACAGGTCCCAGCCGCCGCGGTCGGTCACGTCGCCCAGCGCGGCCACCGCCCATGCGCGGACCCGATCGCCCATCGGCGGATTGACCTGCTCGAACACCGTGGCCGGAAAGGCCGCGCTTTCGCCCACCACGCGGGCGGCCCCTTCCGGCGGCTGCCACCACACCGACACGTCGCTCAGGCGCGCGCGAACCGCGTCCACCAGCTTGCGGGCATCAGGCCACGCGGCCTCGCTGCCGCGCACCAGCACGTGCCGAGCCCCGCCCCGCTCGAGCCGAAGGGTGAGCGACTCGAAGCGTACCGGAAGGAACCGACGCAGCAGGCGCAGCACGCTCCAAAGTTCCTGCACCGGCGGCACCGCCACGTGGCAGGCCTCAAGGTCGAAGATGTCGCCGGGATGCCCGAGTCGGTGGAACCCGATGCGGCGACCATCCGCGCTTTGGTGCAGCGTGATCCGCGTGCGATAGGCCCACTCCGCCGTGGCCGGCTCCAGTACCGGATCAGCCACCTCGCGGCGACCCACGCGTCGAAGCGCGTCACCCACGATCGCGCGACGCGCAGCGCGCTGCGCCTCCGGCGCCAGATGCTGGAGCTGGCACCCGCCGCACCGATCGCGCACATAGTGCGGGCAACGCGGCGCCACCCGACCGGGTCCCGGCTCCAGGATGCGGCCGATGTCCGCGCGCGCAAACGAGCGCTGCCGGGACACCCGGGCGAGTTCGAGGAGGTCCCCCGGGGCGCTCCGCGGTACGAACACCGCCCGACCATCCTGCAGGTGCGCGATGCCGTCGCCTCCGGCGGCGATCCGCTCGAGGCGCACCGTCTCGGCGGCGCCATCCCCGGGCGCACCGGGCGTCAGCGGACCTGGTCGCGCCGAGCGGCGTCGAGCCACGCGCTACCCTGCACCGCGCCACCGGTCGCGGCGCGACGTTCGCGCGCCTCATCCTCGGCCAGGGCAATCGCCACGGCGAGGTCGGCGACCAGCTCCCCATCCGCCGATGCGGCCAGCAGGTCCGGCCGGCGCTCCAGCAGTTGAATGTCGAACTGGCCTTCGCGGAAGGCCTCATCCGCCATGAGGCGACGATGGAACGACTGGTTCGTCGCAACCCCGGCAATGAGGAGCTCATCGAGCGCTCGCCCCATGCGCGCAATGGCATCGGCGCGGTTCGGGGCCCAGACGATCAACTTGGCGAGGAGGGAGTCGTAATAGAGCGTCACCTCATTGCCCACCTCGACCCCGCAATCCCACCGCACGCCGGGCCCGCCGGGGGCGCGCAGGTGGCTGATCCGACCGGTGGACGGGAGGAATCCTGTCGCCGGATCCTCACTCGTGATACGGCACTCGATGGCCCATCCGCGCGGGTGCAGGTAGGTGCTGGGGACACCCATGGGCAGGCCCTGGGCGATGCGGAGCTGTTCGCGCACCAGGTCCACGCCGAACACCAGCTCCGTGACGGGGTGCTCGACCTGGATGCGCGTATTCATTTCGAGGAAGTAGAACGACCCGCCGGGAGCCAGCAGGAACTCGCAGGTACCCGCCCCGGCATACCCCACCGCCTCCGCCGCCGCGATGGCGGCCTGGCCCATCCACTCGCGCAGCTCGGAGGTCACGGCAACCGACGGCGCCTCCTCCACCAGCTTCTGGTGCCGGCGCTGGATGGAGCACTCGCGCTCGCCCAGGTGAATCGTGCGCGTGGCGTCGGCGAGAACCTGAATCTCGATATGCCGCGGGCGCTCGATGTACTTCTCGAGGTAGACCCGCGAGTCGCCAAAGGCCTTCTCCGCCTCCGACGCCGCCGTTTCCAGCGCGCCGCGCAACTCACCCGGGGCCCGAACGACCCGCATGCCGCGCCCCCCGCCGCCGGCGGACGCCTTCACCATCAGCGGAAACCCGATCTCCTCGGCCACCAGTCGCGCGCTCTTCAGGTCGGCGACCGGCGAGACCGCACCGGGCACGACCGGGACGCCGGCATCCTGCATCCGCCGACGCGCTTCCGTCTTGTCGCCCATGGCGCGAATCGCGTGGGCCGGCGGGCCGATCCACGTCAGGCCCGCGCCGACCACTGCGTCGGCAAAGGTGGCCCGCTCGGCCAGGAACCCGTACCCGGGATGGACTGCATCTGCACCGCTGTGCGCCGCGGCGTCCAGCAAGCGCGCGACATTCAGGTAGCTCTCACTGGCGGGGGCGGGCCCGATATGGACGGCACGATCGGCCGCCTGGACGTGTGGGCTGGTGCGATCCGCATCCGAGTACACGGCGACGGCCTCGATGCCGTCCTCGTGACAGGCACGCACGATCCGCAGGGCAATTTCCCCGCGGTTCGCAATCAGGACTCTTTTCACGATGGGCTTGGCGTCGTCAGGGGCGACAGGCGACGGGTGGGGTGTCGCCGAACACGGGCTGGAGCACGGGGCACAGGAGCACGTTGTGACGCGAGGCCCCATCGTAGACCGCGCGCACCTCGGCGACCCACGCGGAGGCGTCGCCCTTGCTGGCCTCGAGCAGCGCCGTAAAGGCAAGCGCGTCGCCCGCCGGCACGTCGCCGCGGTTCACCCGCACCAACCGGCTCGCGTGCCATTGCATGTCGGGGATCACGGCGGCGGCGGCCGCGGGCGCGATGCAGATCGGGCGGCGACTGGCTGCATCGGTCAACGCATCGCGCAGCGACAGCGCGGGATCGACCCGGAGCAGCAGCGCCATGCGCCGGCGATACACGGCGTCGGATACGTACAGGTCGGGGCGGAGCGGCACGACATCGGCGCGATCGCGCGAGGAGAGCGTCGCCTGCCATACCGCGACCGCTTCAATTTCACCACCGGTGACCAGCACCCCGCCCGAGGGGCAGGAGCGGAGCAGGTTCTGGCCCAGCTCGGCGAGCTCGGGCGGCAGCTGCGCGCGCGAGGTCCGCTGCCACTGCGTGCGGGCCGTGGCCCACCCCAGCGTCTCGAAGACCACGAGCGCGCGATCGATCTCGACCTCGGTGTGCAGCACCAGGCTCGAGTCGGGCACGAGGCGCTCAGCCTGATCGAATGCCGCCTGCGCAAAATCGAGCAGCAACGCGCCATCAGGTTCTCCCTGATGCCGGGCGTGCCATTCACGGATTTCGATGAGGTAGAGGCGACCGAGTTGCAGCCAGGCATGCCCGTCGTCGGGCGCCACGGCGAGGTAGCGGCCCAGCATATCGGTGGCCACGCTGCGCTCGCCCTGGCGTACCAACTCGGCCGCGCGTACCGGCATGCGCGGATCGATGGCGCCTTGTGCAGCAAGCAGCGTAGGAACACCCGACAGGCAGCAACCGAGGAGGAGTCGGCTCGTCACAAGTCGAGGCATCGCTTGAAGATGGCGTCCGGGCCGCCGCGGTGCAAGGCTGGAGGCCCCCCCCCCGGCGGACCGGGCATGGGCCCTAGAGCGGGATGTTGCCGTGCTTGCGGGGCGGGTTCCGGTCGCGCTTGGTGCGCAGGGTCCGCAGGGCCTCGATCAGCCGGGCCCGGGTCTCCCGCGGGTCGATCACGTCATCCACGTAGCCCCGCGCCGCCGCCGCGTAGGGATGCGCGAATCGGGCCCGGTACTCCTCGGTGAAGCGGGCCAGTGCCGCGACCGGATCGGCGGCCTTGGCGATCTCGTCGCGAAACAGGATCTCCACCGCACCCTTGGCCCCCATGACCGCAATTTCGGCGGTGGGCCAGGCGAGGTTCAGGTCGCCCCGGATGTGCTTCGAACTCATGACGTCGTAGGCTCCACCATAGGCCTTGCGGGTGATGACGGTGAGCTTGGGGACGGTGGCCTCGCAGTAGGCGTACAGCAGTTTGGCGCCGTGCCGGATGATGCCCCCATGCTCCTGGGCCGTGCCCGGAAGGAATCCGGGCACGTCGTCGAAGCTGACGATGGGAAGGTTGAAGCAGTCGCAGAACCGGATGAAGCGAGCGGCCTTGGCGCTGGCATTGATGTCGAGGACGCCAGCCAGTACGGCGGGCTGGTTGGCGACGATCCCGACGGCGCGGCCGCCCAGCCGCGCGAACCCCACGACGATGTTGTCGGCGAATCCCTTGTGCACCTCGAGGAAGTTCCCGTCGTCCGCCACTCGCTGCAGCACGTCGATCATGTCGTAGGGCCGGTTCGCGCTGTCCGGAATCGTGTCGAGGAGTGCCTCGTCGGCGCGATCCTCCGGGTCCTCGGTCGGGACGAGCGGCAGCTCATCGAGGTTGTTCGACGGCAGGAACCCCACCAGTTCGCGCACCGCGTGCAGGCAGGCCGGCTCGGAATCGAAGGTGAAGTGGGAAACACCCGACACGGTGCCGTGCACGTCGGCGCCACCCAGGTCGTTGAACGTCACGTCCTCGTGCGTCACCGTCTTCACCACGTTGGGGCCGGTGACGAACATGTAACTCACGCCCCGCACCATGAACACGAAGTCGGTGATGGCGGGACTGTAGACCGCCCCGCCGGCGCACGGGCCAAGGACGACGGAGATCTGTGGCACCACCCCGGACGCCATCGTGTTCCGCAGGAAGATCTCGGCGTAACCGCCGAGCGACACGACGCCCTCCTGGATCCGGGCACCCCCTGAATCGTTGAGCCCGATGATCGGCGCGCCGTTGCGCACCGCCAGGTCCATCACCTTGCAGATCTTCTCGGCGTGCGCCTCGGAGAGCGAGCCACCGAACACCGTGAAGTCCTGCGAGTACACGTAGACCAGTCGGCCCTCGATGCGTCCCGAGCCGGTGACGACCCCATCGCCGGGATACACCTGCTCCGCGAGGCCGAAGTCGGTGGCCCGGTGGGTGACGAACCGGTCAAGTTCGGTGAAGGTGCCGGGATCGAGCAGCAGGTTCAGGCGCTCGCGGGCGGTGAGCTTGCCCTTCTTGTGCTGCTGCGCGACTCGCGCAGGCCCCCCGCCCTGTTCGGCGGCGGCGCGGCGATGATGCAGGTCGTCGAGGAGGTCGCGGGGTGAGGGCATGTTGGAGTCGTGAGTCGTGAGTCGTGAGTCGTGGGTCAGGAGCACTCAGGGTAGCACGCGAAAGAGGGGCCGGCAA
>JANNSD010000097.1:0-4638 GCA_031402225.1 Gemmatimonadota bacterium
CAGAAGCCCATCGAGATGCACTCACTGTATCCGCGGGACGCGATGCCACTCTGGGACAAGGTGTCGACCAAGGCGATCGCCCAGACGATGCGGACCTATGGGCGGATGGCGTTCCCGTATCCGTACCCGAAGGCGTCGAACATTCACGGGCCGGTGTTCGGCATGGAATACCCGATGATCGCCTTCTGCGGGGCGCGTCCGGAGCCGGACGGGTCGTACACGCCTCAAGTGGAGCGCGCGCTCATCTCAGTGACGATCCACGAGGTGGGACACAACTGGTACCCGATGATCGTGGCGTCGGACGAGCGGAAGTGGACCTGGATGGACGAGGGCCTGAACAGCTTCCTGCAGTACTACGCCGAGCAGGAGTGGGAGAAGGGCTACCCCAGCAACCGGGGCCCGGCGAAGAACATCGTGAAGTACATGCAGGACCCCGACCAGGTGTCGATCATGACCGAGTCGGAGGAGATCCATCGCGCGTTCGGCAACAACGGGTACGGCAAGCCGGCGGCGGGCCTGGTCATGCTGCGGGAACAGATCATGGGGCCGGAGCTGTTCGACCAGGCGTTCCGGGAGTACTCGACCAAGTGGGCGTTCAAGCAGCCACAGCCGGCTGACCTTTTCCGCTCGCTGGAGGAGGGCGGCGGTGAGCAGCTCAACTACTTCTGGCGGGGATGGTTCTTCACCACGTACGCCAACGACCAGGCGGTGACGTCGGTGGAGCAGCAGTCGGCCGATTCGTTGATCGGTACGACGGCGCGCGGCACTCGCTACGTGCGGATCACCATCGAGAACAAGGGTGGCATCCTGCTCCCGGTACAGATGAACGTGACATATTCCGATGGCTCCACGGAGTTCGTGAAGATCCCGGCCGACGCCTGGCGCCAGAACGAGCTCAAGCACCAGCACGGGTTCTTCACCGACAAGGTGGTGACGAAGGTGGTGGTGGACCCAAACGAGGTGTTCGCGGACGTGAACCGGGAGAACAACACGTGGACGGCTGAGGGGGCGGGGGTGTCGTGATGGGTCGGGAGTCGTCAGTCGGCAGTCGGCAGGCAGTCATCAGTCGGCCGTTGTGGGGCCTGGGAGCGCTTGCTCTGTCGATGACTGCGAGCTCCCTGCCGACTGTCGACTCACGACTGCTGACAGTGTCCCACGACGTCCACGTCACCCTCACCCGCATGGCGGTAGACAGCTCCGCCATCGTGGCCCGGATCCGCTGCTTCAAGGACGACCTCGAGGCGGGCCTCGCGAAGTTCTACCGGGTGCAGAAACTCCAGCTCGCCGCTGGGCAGGAAGCCGACTCGCTCTTCAGCGGCTACCTGGCGGAACGGATGTGGGTGGAGGCCGACGGCGTCCGGCTCACGGGCACCGTTCGGGCCTCGGGTGTCGAGGCCGATGAACAGGGCCAGCCGATGATCTGGTTCATCGTGGAGTACGCGGTTGGTGCGCCGCCCAGGAAGCTGGGCATCCGCAACGACCTGCTGTTCGAGATGTTCCCCAGCCAGCAGAACATCGTGAACCTGCTGCATGTCGCGACCGACCGCCGGCATTCGCTCTACTTCGTGCCAGGCAGCACGAAGCTGGATACGGTGTCGTTCTAGCCCGCCACTCCAGCGCGCGCTCGCCGGTCAGAAGGTCCACGCCAGCCGCACCATGAAGTTCCGGCCCATACCCAGGTTCCTGCTGTCCTCGACGAAGTTGCGATACCGGTTGAGGAACCAGACATACTGTGTGTCGAGGGCGTTCAGGAGATCCAGGTCCACCGAGATCACCTGGCCCCCGACCACGACCTGCGCGCCGGCGCCAAGATTCACCAGCGTGTAGCCCCCTGGAATCGGCGTTCCCGGCTCCAGCTCGTTGGGGTCCACCCGGGACGCCACCTTGGCGGTCACGGTCGAGGCACCGACGGAGAAATACGGCACGCGGTACCACGTGCCGCTGCCGCCCACGACCTTGGCGGAGTAGCGGAGGCGCAACGGCGCGATCCACGGAATGGGCTGCTCGAGCACCTGGTTCTGGGCGTAGGTGTAGTCGGCGCCACCCTGCAGCTCGAGCCACGGCCAGGGATGGTAGTCGGCGCCAGCCTCGAAGCCGTAGAAGATGGCGTTGCCCTGGGTCACCACAAATTCCTGCAGCCCTGTAGCGTCCGGATCGGTGGCGCTGGTGTCGCGGCCCGTCGTCGGGTTGGAGTAGATGAAGTTGCGAATCGGAGTGTAGAACCCACCGACCTCCAGTTGCACGCGGCCACTCTGCACGCGAAGCGCCAGGTCCGCCGTCCACGACGTCTGGTTCTGCAGCGAATCGTTGCCGATGAGGAACTGCGGCACGCCTTCGTGCTCGCCATACCCGAAGAGCTCGAAGATGGTGGGCGCCCGGAACGCCCGGCCGAGGTTGGCCACCAGGGCCACCGGCTCGCTCAGGCGGAACAGGCCGCCAATGTTCCCGGTGACCGAGTTATAGGTGCGCGTCTGCATCGGGACGATGCGATTCCGCGTTTCCCGCCCGACCTCGGCCTCATCCACGTCGAGTTGGCGGAAGTCGTACCGCAGGCCGAGTGAGAGGATGAAGCGGCCGAATTCCGCCTGCTCGAACGCGAACACCCCGATGCCGAAGGCCTGGTTGGGGGGCAGGAACTTCTCGGTGCCGAACCGGTCCCACCCATTGTGGTAGCCCTGCGCGCCGACGGTTCCCACGAACGGGCCGAGCGGGTTGTTGTGGTAGTGCACATCGCTGGTCCAGAGGCCGTTCTGCAGCCCCGAGTTCACGTCGTCCTCGGTGTCGCCCGCCTGCGCGAACTCGCGACGGCGATTGCTGCCATACCCGACGTTCGCCTCGATCCGCGATGCGCCGCCGGTGGGCGTCACCAGGGCCACTGTGACCCGGTTGTCGGTGACATGCTGGAAGGGAGTCTCGGCGGGATCCTCCTCCATCAGCTGCAGCGTCTCGTAACGGTGGGTGTACGACGCCGTGAGCGTTCCCCACTTCGCGTGATAGCCCATGCCGAGACTGCCATCGACCGTCGAGAACCCGGTGTTTTCGAGCACCCCCACCGGGGTCACGATGTTGTCGCCGCTGCGCCCCACCAGCGCGGCGCGAAACCCGAAGCCGCCACTGGCGCCCTGCACCATGACGGTGCCGTCAGGGTTCACGTTGTTGGTGCCGTAGGCGCCAAGGATCTTGCCGCCGGCAAAACCATTGCGGCCGATCGCATCGGGGATGGCGGGGGGGATCACGTTGATCACGCCGCCGACCGCGTCCGACCCGTACAGCACGCTCGCCGGACCCTTGATCACTTCGACACGTTCGGCATTGGACGTCTCGAGGTTGGGGCTGTGCTCATCGCCCCACTGCTGGGTGTCGGTGCGCTGGCCATTCGCGAGGATCAGCACGTTGTTGGCGGACAGGCCGCGGATCACCGGCTTGCCGATGCCGGCGCCGGTGGTCCATGCCGTGACACCGGGAATCTTGTCGAGCGTCTCGCCGAGGTTCGCCGTTCGATCAGCCTGGAGTCGGGCGCCGCTCAGCACCGAGACGGGCTGCGGCGACGAGAGGGCGGTCGATGCATTGGGGGTGGCCGTCACCTGGAGCGGGGGCAATTCGACGAGTGACTCGTTCAGCGTGATGTCGAGCGTGATGTCGTCGGCACCGAGCATGACGCGGCGCGACTGGGGCCCGAAGCCCAACAGCGCGAAGGTCACGTTCCAGGTACCGCTCGGCAGGTTGCTGAGGGAGTAGTTGCCGTCGTTGTCGGTCTGCGCGATACGGGAGAACTCCACGACCGTGATCCGCACGCCGGCGAGCGGGTTGCCGTGAAAATCTGTCACCCTGCCGTGCAGGCGCCCGGCATGCGCTTCTGCCGGGAATGCTCCGGGAGCGGGAGCTGCGGCAGATGCTACCACCGCAGCGAGCAGCAATGAGTACATGATTCATCTCCACCTGTGCCCCCGACCTATGATGCATGGTCGATCGCTGGGGCTGACCGGCAGTCCGGAGGCCCCGTCGAAAACGGAATGCCCGGCACTGCACTATCCCTCGGATGTGACTCAGGTCAGGCGGAGAATGCGGGCGGGGCTCGGGGGCGTGCGCTGTGATCAGGGGTGACGGTACCGCGGACAACCTGCGGATGCGCAACGGGCGCGCGTTCGCCAAGCAACGCCAGTACGGGCGACGCATTGCACGGCACCGGTCCTGGTATGGGAAGCGGGGCCGCCAGCGAACAGGCATCGGCATGGAGACGGGCCGCGTCCTGGGCATCGAGCCGCGCGCCCCGCACCTGCTCCGATCCCGATCCGTGCCACACGACGGCATCGGCCAGCGGCAACCCAGGGCCGCCGAGCACGAAGAGGCTCAGCAGCAGGGTGCGCAGGACGGTCACCAGCGAACGGCGATGCATGGGTGCAAGGTAACCCCGGTCAGGGAGGAACGGCGCTACGGGAACGGGGCGAACCGGGTCTCGCCGGTTTCCAGCATCCGCTCCAGATAGGGGTGGCACAGGCCGCACTGGTCGCCGCAACCGGTGCTGGCAACCAGCTCCTCGATGGTCCAGCCGTACTCCCGCGCGAGGCGCAGCAGGCTGTCGAAGGTCATGCGCTGACAGACGCAGCGGGTCACGGCCCACTGCTCCGGGATGCGGCT
>JANNSD010000098.1:0-9687 GCA_031402225.1 Gemmatimonadota bacterium
GGGATACGAAAACTTGAGGCCGTTGGTCACGTGCGCATTGCTGCCGAGCGCCGAGTCGCCGATGATCTGGCCACTCCGGGCGATCACGTCCCAGAGGAAGGGCATCAGCGTGCGTCGCGCACCCGGTGTGTCCGGCCGCACGAAGTCGCGGGACAACCGGGCGGTATCTTCGACGCCCTGTGTCGCCTGGATGAGGGCGGGGTCGGCCCCGTGGAACACCTCCTGCCAGCGCACCCCGTCGGCCACGATCAGGACCACGTTGCGGGTGCGGGTCGGGGACTGCTGGGCCGCGGCGGTGGTGGCAGCAGCCAGCAGGGACAGGACGATCAGCGTCAGGCGTGGCATGCCGGAAGAATACTCGCCCGGGTGGCCGACCTGAGGACGGGATTTGGCGGAGCGGCGGCCAACGGGATAGACTGAGGGCAGGATGGATACCCTTCAACTCCTGGGACTGGCACTCGGCACGGCCTTCGCGGCCGGGCTCAACGTCTATGCGACGGTCGCCATTCTCGGCGCGTCACAATACTTCCACCTCTTCGCCCTTCCTGCGGGTCTCGGCATCCTGGGCCACCCCGTCGTCATCTTCGGGGCGGCCGTCCTCTTCTTCATCGAGTTCTTCGCCGACAAGGTGCCCTACGTCGACACCCTTTGGGACTCGATCCACACCCTGGTGCGTCCCGCGGTGGGCGCAGCGCTCAGCTTCGGCATCTTCTCCGACATGCCCGAGGCGTGGAAGGTGGTAGCGGCCCTGGTGGGTGGCACGGTGGCGCTTACGTCGCACGGCGCCAAGGCGGTCACCCGCACGGCGGCCAACGCGAGCCCGGAGCCGTTCAGCAACTGGATCCTGAGTGTGCTCGAGGATGTGGTCGCGGTAGGGCTCACCACGCTGGCGATGTCGCACCCGGTCATTGCCGGTGCCATCGCGGTCGTTCTGTTTGTCATTGCGGTGCTGGTGATCCGGCGGGTCGTCCGGTTCTTCAAGCAGGCGTTCAGCGGCGAGCCCGCGGCGGTCCCGATCTCGCCAGGGCCAGGCTCGTGACGCGCCCGTCGGTCGTCACCTGCCTGGCCGCCGCGATTGCAATGCTGCTGCCGACCTCCGCGACCGGCCTTGCCGCTTCCCCGCCCCCGGCGCCTGGCCCCACCACGGTGACCATCCTCTATGACGCGTTCGGTGGGCGCAACGGACTGGTGCAGGACTGGGGCTTCGCGGCCCTGATCGAGTACCAGGGCAAGCGTATCCTGTTCGACACCGGGAACAATGCGGTCACCTTCGCAGCGAACGTCCACCGCCTGCACATCGACCTCAAGCACCTCGATCTGGTCATCGTATCGCACCGCCACAGTGACCACACCGCCGGACTGAGCGTCGTGCTGCAGGAAAACCCCAGCGTCCCGATCTATGCGCCACGCGACGGCGGGTTCGGGATCTTCGGGAGCAGCGTGCCGGGGACATTCTATCGCGCGGATCCCGCCCTGCCCGACAGCATGCGGTACTTCAACGGGGTCGTCCCCGACGAGATCCGCGGTGGCACCTTGTGGCCCATGGCCCACGTCGTGGTCGTGGACTCATCGCTGGTCATCGCACCCGGTATCCGGATCGTGGCCCTCGTATCGGATGTGCCCGGTACTCGCGAACTCCGGGAGTTGTCGCTGGTGCTGGAAACGCCCACCGGCAGCATCCTGATCGTCGGCTGCTCGCACCCTGGCATCGAGCGCATCCTGGCCGCGGCAACGGCGGAAGGCGCACCGGTGCGCATCGTCTTTGGCGGCCTGCACCTCGTCGCGGCCCCCGATTCAATCGTTGGTCCACTGGTGCAGCGACTCCACCAGCAGTGGCGAATCACGCAGGTCGCGCCCGGCCACTGTACCGGCGAGCCGGCCTTCGCCGCGCTGCAGCGGGAGTATGGCGCCGATTACCTCTACGCCGGCGTCGGTGAGCGACTCGAACTCCCGTAGCCGGATTGCTTCATTCATTCCTCGCGGAATCTTCAGGCAGGGCACCGCAGCTTTCGTCCCATGAACAACCACGGGGATGTCCATGCCTGACGCGCCTGATATGCTGGCCGTTGTCAAATCCGTCCGCTCATCGGAGAACTTCAAGTCCGAGCTCCGGTACATTCGCCGAGGCGGCTATGACGTCACCGAGGAACCGGGACTCTTCAAGCACCTCGAGCGCGGGCTCGTCCGCGTCGTCTTTCCCACCACCGTCGCGCGGGTCGATGCCGGTACCGTCGTAGCAGTGGTGTGCCTCTACGATTCAGGCGAACAGTACAACGTCTACGCCCACACGATCTGCGCCGGACCCGGGGTGAACGCCCTGCTCAAGGCCATTCATTCCCAGATGCCGGTGGCGCTGCCCCAGCCCGGTGCCACGGGCGAGGCTGCGATCGCCAAGTTCGTGGCGTGGAAGGAGGCCGCCTGGACCCGGTTCCTCAACGATGAACTGGAGTTCGGTTCCGACGCCGCCTCGGCTACCTGGATCAGCAGCTTCTGGCGGGCGCTGGACCGGATGTTCGGGGGAGGGTACCTGACCGATACGGGACGCACGGCAGCGCGGCAGACAGCGCTCCAGTAGCCCGCGGACGCGCTCAGCCTGGCCCGCGCGCGGCGAGCGCGAGGCTCGCTTCCGCCCGCGCCTCCAGTGTGAAGTCGTGGTGCCCCATCGCTACACCGACCTTCTGCAGAAAAGCGTTGGGCGGCTCGCCCCCGGCAAACACCCACATCCAGTCGTTCGACATCTCGGTAATCGCGCCCGCCACGTCGATGAGCACCGACTTCTCCCGTACCTCAACCGGCTGCGAGCCGAACAGCACGCGCACTTTTTTCGACTTCATCGCCTCCTGAATGCGGATCGCGTTGCGCTCCTTGATGCGGCTGAACTCCTCCTGACGGTATGACAGCGTGACCTGGTTCCCCTTCTGGTAGGCGAGCCCCAGCGCCGCCTCCACCGCACTGTCGCCGCCCCCAACCACCAGGATCCTCGAGTTGACGTACGCATCGGCCTCGATCAGGCCGTACATCACCTTGGGCAGTTCCTCCCCTGGAATACCGAGCTTGCGTGGCGTGCCGCGGCGCCCGAGGGCGAGGATCACGCTGCGCGCGCGGTAGGTGCCCCCGGTGCTCGTGACGAGCAGCGTGCCCTCGGCTTCGCGCGCGATCGCCTCGACCTTCTCCTGTGTCCGCACCTGTACGTTGCCCTTCTTGATGACGGAGGCCCAGAACTCCATCAGCTTTTCCTTGGAGATCTCCAGCTTGTTGAACTTCCCGTGCATCGGGAAATCCACCGGGCTCGTCATCACCACCTTCTGCCGCGGATACTTGGCCACAGTGCCGCCCAGCTCTTCCTGTTCCAGCGTCACGTAGGTGAGTCCCTTCTCTACCGCGCGCAGCGACGCACTGAGTCCAGCCGGGCCCGCCCCCACGATGCACACGTCCAGGACGCCTGGCGCCCGCGACCGTGAGCCAACGCGACGCGCGATGGTATCGATGCACTCCCGCCCCTGGTTCACCGCATTCTTGATCAGCGCCAGGCCCCCGAGCTCACCGATGATGAAGACGCCGGGAATGTTCGTTTCGTACTCCCGGGATAGCCGGGGCATGTCGGCGCTGATGCTGGGACTCGCCATCACGATCTCGATGGCACCCACCGGACAGGCCTCCGCACAGAGCCCGTGCCCGATGCACTTCGGGCCATTCACGATCGCTGCCTTCCCCGCGATCACCGCGAGTACGTCCCCCTCCGGGCACACGTCCACGCAGGCGCCACACCCGATGCAGTACGAAATATTGATATGCGGATGCTGGGCCCGCGGCCCGCCCGACGAGTGCTTGCCCCGCTCGGCCGCCGCAAGCGCCTGCTGCTCGCGCTTCCGCGTGCGACGAAGGTGCAGGAGCAACGGCCCCACGAGAAAGAGGCCGAACACCGCATAGATGAGCAGGTCCATCGTCATATGCGGATCAGAAACGCAACGCCTTGATACGGCTGTAACGCCATGTGACATACCTCGGCATTTCGAGTCATCTGCTACCAACCTAAGACACTGATCTAGAACGACTTGGGCTATGTGGCCGACGTCGGGTCCCGGGTCGGTTTCTTGCGGATACATCTCTCCGCAACTTTACCGATATCACCGGGATCATACACCGATGCCGCCTGCGAACCTCGCGCCAGCACCGCAATCAGTCGCCACCGAACACCGCGCCCAGCACGCAAACCGGGCGCCGCGGCCGCGCGCCTCGGCGCCACTCCCGCGGAAACGGAAAGGCCCCTCGGTGCCCGCCGTGGTGGCGGCGATCATCACGCTCGTGGTGGCCGGCCTCAACCTGTTCGGCATGCATTACTACCTGGAGCCGAGGGCCGAACAGGTTCGTGACCCACTCCATGCCTGGCTCAAGCCATCGGGCTATCTCGGCCAGAGCGCGGGCATCCTGGCGCTCGCCGTGTTCCTCTTCCTGTGGTTGTACCCCCTGCGCAAGAAGTTCCGCTGGCTCGCCCTCACCGGCTCCATCGCGAAGTGGCTCGACGTGCATTCACTCGCCGCGCTGGGCCTCCCGCTCCTCGTGGCCATGCACGCGGCGTGGCGCTTCGGTGGCGTCATCGGGCTCGGGTTCTGGTCGATGATGCTGGTCTGGGCCAGCGGCATCGTCGGGCGCTACCTGTACGCGCGCGTACCGCGCAGCCAGGCCGGCGTGGAGCTGACCATCGACGAGATCGCGGCCCAGCGCCAGGCGCTCGTCGAGGAGATCGCCCGGCGCTCGGGACTCGAGGTCGCCGCCATCGAGGTGGCGCTCGATGCCGACCCCACGCCCACCGAAGGACTCGGCCTGGGGCAGACGATGGCCCGCATGATCGCCGACGATCGGCGCCGTCGGCGCGCCGCGAAGACGCTCCGCGACGAGATCCGCAAGCGGCGTCCGCTCAACCGCCGCGGGGATACGGCGGCCCTTCGCGAGGTCCTCCGACTGGCCAATCGCGAGATGGCGCTGACGCAGCAGTCGCGCATGCTCGGCGCCACCCAGAACATCCTGCGCTTCTGGCATGTGGCCCACCGTCCGCTGGCCATCACCGCGCTCGTGGCCGTCATCATCCATGTCGCGGTCGTCGTGTCGCTGGGCGCCACGTGGTTCTGGTAGACAGGCGACCCTCCCATGGCCTTCGCGCTTCCTGCCGAGCTGTCTTCCTCTCGCTCGCGTGCTGCCTCATGATGGCCGCGAGCGCGCAGGCACAGATCTCCCCCGGCCCGCTGGCCGCGCCCCACGCGTCGCTCGAGGGGCCGTCGCAGTGTACCCAGTGCCATGGCGGCAAGCGCGAGCCGATGGGTACGCAGTGCCTCGCCTGTCACAAGGATATCAACTGGCTCGTACAGCGCGGCGGCGGCTTCCACGGCAGTGCACCCGTGAAGGCGGCGACCTGTGCGTCGTGCCATCCCGATCATGCCGGCCGCGACTTCCAGATGGTGCAGTGGCCCGACGGCAGCGCGGAGAAGTTCGCTCACAAGCGCGCGGGCTGGGCGCTGAAGCAGAAGCACGCCGAGGCGGAGTGCAAGGACTGCCACACGTCGAAGTTCGCCGTGTCGCCCGCCGCGAAGCTCACGGCGCGGAAAACCGGCATCGGCTATACCGGCCTCGAGACCACCTGTACCAGCTGTCATGAGGACGTCCACCGCGCCGCACTGGGCCAGGACTGCACCAAGTGCCACGATGCGGCGAGCTGGACCGTCACCCCCGGCTTCAACCACGACACCACCGCGTACGAGCTCACCGGCAAGCACGCCGAGGTGAAGTGCGACGAGTGCCACCTGGACGCCCGGCTCTCACCGAAGGGCGACGGTCGGGGACACCTGGTGCCGGTCTACAAGCCGGTGTCGTTCGGCACCTGTGCCGACTGCCACACCGACCCCCACAAGGGCGCGCTCGGCCCCAAGTGCGCCGACTGCCACGGTACCAGCGGATTCAAGGTCATCGACAAGAACCGGTTCGACCACGACCGCACGAAATATCCGCTCGCCGGGGAGCACGAGACGGTGGCGTGCGCCGCCTGCCACAAGGGCTTCTCCACGCCGGCGCTCAGCAAGCCGGCGTTCGCCACCTGCACCGCCTGTCACAAGGATGCGCACAACGGCACCGCGACCCTGGCCGGCAAGCCGGTCGATTGCGCCTCGTGCCATACCGTCTCCGGCTTCACGCCGTCCTCGTACACGGTCGCGAGTCACGGCACCACGAAGTATCCGCTCGAGGGCAAGCATGCCGCGGTCAAGTGCGTGGCGTGCCACATGAAGAGCACGAGCACCACGGCCGCGGCCCAGTATGGCAGCTCGAAGGTGCTGATGCGGCCAGCGTTCGCCCGCTGCACCGACTGTCACGCCGATGATCATGGCGGCCAGCTCAAGGCCAGCGCGAACAAGGGAGAGTGTGCCAGCTGCCACCGCGTGGCGGGCTGGGCGCCCAGCACCTTCGACAGCGCCGCCCACGCGAAGACGAAACTCGTGCTCGATGGCCGGCACGCGCAGGTGAAGTGCGCCGACTGTCATGGCACCGCGCGCACCGGGTTGCCACCGTTCGCCACTACCGCGGCGGCGGGGAAGGCCAACTTCGTGTTCACGCTGAACGAAGTGGAGTGCGCCGCCTGCCACGTCGACCCGCACCAGGGACGCTTCACCACCCGTGGGGCCACGCCCGTGAGCGGCGGCTGCCTCGCCTGTCACGGCACGCTGGCCTTCCAGCCGTCGACGATGAAGGTCGCGGCACACGCCCAGTTCCACTTCGACCTCGACGGCGCGCATCGCGCCACCCCCTGCTCCGCCTGCCACAAGGAACTCATGCGCCCGGTGCCGGCGAAGCAGTCGTCGCTCGTGCGCGGGGGCGGCACCTTCCCGCCGCTGCAGTTCGAGGCGAAGCAGGAATGCGTGGCGTGCCACAGCAACACGCACGGCACCCAGTTCGCTGCCTGGGACGCGAAGGGCGGCTGCGCGGCGTGCCACTCGGTGACGAGCTTCGCGCCCGCCTCGAAGTTCAACCACGACACCGATGCCTCGTTTGCGCTCAAGGGCGCGCACGAGAAGGTGGCCTGCAGCCAGTGCCACCCGAAGGACCCGAAGGGCACCACCCCGGAGGCGCGGATCTACCGCCCCGTCTCCGGGAAATGTGAGAGCTGCCACGGCAAGGAGGTCGGATGAAGCGCCTGATCCTGCTCGGCCTGCTGTTCCTGGCCGTCCCCCTCGCCGCGCAGGAGCGCACGACGTCGCCCCACGGCGACCTCAAGCTCGACTCACCCAGTGCCACCAGTCGCAGAGCTGGAGCTCGATCCAGGTCAGCAAGCAGTTCGACCACGCCAAGTACGGCTTCCCCCTCACGGGGGCGCACGGCGCCACCACCTGTCGCGCCTGTCACCAGTCGCTCGACTTCAAGCAGGCCGCGAACACCTGCAGCGCCTGCCACACCGACAATCACCATGGCGAGCTCGGCCCCAACTGCGCGAGCTGCCATACCGTGCGCAGCTTTACCGACCGCGCCGCGATGCAGAAGGGGCACCAGCTGACGCGATTCGCGCTCACCGGCAGCCATCTGGCGGTGGACTGCACTGCGTGCCACACCGCCGCCTCGCAGGGCCAGATGCAGTTCGTGGGCACCCCGACCACCTGCGTCGCGTGCCACCAGGCGAACTACAACGCGGCCCCGAACCATGTGGCCTCGCGCTTCCCCACGACCTGCGACGGCTGCCACAACAGCGCCACCTGGGTGGCGGCCGGCATGGGCGGGAACCACCCGACAACCCCGATCGCGCTCACCGGGGCACACAGTGCCAACCTCGTCGCGTGTACCCAGTGCCATACCACGCTGCCGTACGCCACGGTCAAGCAGACCTGCGACGGCTGCCACCACGCCGACTACGTGGCCACCACCAGCCCGAGCCACGCCGCCACGGGCTACACCACCGACTGCGCATCCTGCCATCAGGTGGTGGCCAACTGGGCCGGCGCCACGTTCAACCATCCGACGGCACCGGTGGCGCTCACCGGCGTGCACAGCGCCAACCTGGTGCAGTGCATCCAGTGTCACACGACCACGCCGTACTCGACGGTGAAGCAGACCTGCGACGGCTGCCACCATGCGGAGTACGTCGCCACCACGAACCCCAACCACACGGCGGCCGGCTACAGCATCAACTGCACCCAGTGCCACCAGGCGGTGGCCAACTGGGCGGGCGCGACGTTCAACCACCCCGCCTCGCCGGTGGCGCTCACCGGCGCGCACAGCAGCAACCTGGTGCAATGCGCGCAGTGCCACACGACCATGCCCTACTCCACGGTGAAGCAGACCTGTGACGGCTGCCACCACGCCGAGTACGCGGCCACGACAAACCCCAGTCACACCGCGACCGGTTACAGCACCGACTGTGCGTCCTGTCACCAGGTGGTGGCCAACTGGGCCGGCGCCACGTTCACCCATCCCGCGTCACCCATCGCGCTCACCGGGGTGCACAGCGCCAACCTGCTCACGTGCACCCAGTGTCATACGAGCCTGCCGTACTCGACCGTGAAGCAGACCTGCGACGGCTGCCACCACGCCGACTACGTGGCCACCACGAACCCGAACCACACCGCGGCGGGGTACAGCACCAACTGCACCTCGTGTCACACGCTGGTGGCCAACTGGGCGGGGGCGAGCGTCAATCACCCCACGTCACCGATCGCGCTCACCGGCGTGCACAGCTCCAACACGGTGCAGTGCAGCCAGTGCCACACGACCATGCCGTACGCCAGCGTGAAGCAGACCTGCGACGGCTGCCATCACGCCGACTACACGGCGCCCACTGATCCCAATCACGCGACGGCTGGCTTCGCCGTCACCTGCACCGACTGTCATGGCCTGGTGGCGGGGTGGACCGGCGCGCGATTCACCGCCCACGACGGAAGCAGGTCGCAGTTCCGCATCTACAGCGGCAAGCACCTCAACAAGTGGAGCAACTGTTCCGAGTGTCACAAGCTCGGCCAGCCATACGCGGCCACGCCGCAGCTCCTTTGCCTCAACTGCCACGCGAAGGTGCAGACCGACACCCACCGCGGAAAGAACTACACGCCCAGCGACTGCGTCCGGTCGGGCTGCCATGCGAACGGATCGAAGCCGTGAGCCGCGCGCGCCTGATCGGCCTGGCAGTGCTGCTGGCGCTCGGTGCCCGTGACGCCGAGGCGCAGCGCGCACGTGCCGACACTGCGGGCATGGCCACGGTCTACCTGAAGGAGGGCGGGAGCATCCGCGGGCAGATCCTTGCCGACAACGGGCCCAAGGGAATCACGATCCGGAGCCAGAGCTCCGGCTCCACCTTCCTGGTCACCCCGCCGCAGGTCGATAGCATCGTCAAGGACCCGGTGCCCAAGGCGACACCGGTCGTGGCCGTGCCTGCGCCCGTGCCGGCGACGGCGCCAGCCGTGAGACTCCCCGTGACGTGGCCGACCGGGACCGTCCCCGTGGTAGATGCGCTCGACCCACCACCGGCGCCTCCCGCCCCCGCCCCTACCCCCGCCGCCACCCCCACCCCCCCCCCCACCCCGGTGCCGCCCGTCACGGCCGACACGACCCCGGTGCGATCCACCGTCGCGTTCATTTCCGGCGCCGAGTACTACGTCGGGGCGGGACGACTGGACGGACTGGTAGAGGGGGCGGAGATGTCGGTGCTGCATGGCGACA
>JANNSD010000099.1:0-3805 GCA_031402225.1 Gemmatimonadota bacterium
CGCTGCGGCGTGGAAGTCACGCTCTCGAAGGTCCGGCGCGAGCGCATGGGCCACATCGAGCTCAGCGTGCCGGTGGCCCACATCTGGTTCTTCAAGACGCTGCCGTCGCCTATGGGCAACCTGCTGAATATCACGCTCCGCGAGCTGGAGCGGGTCATCTACTACTCGAGCTACATCGTCATCGAGCCGGGCAAGCAGGAGGTGGACCTTCGGCAGCTGCTCGACGAGGATGAGTACCTGACGCTCCGCGCCAAGGCGCGCGACGAGGGTGACACCGCGTTCGAGGCCGACATCGGCGCCCCCGCGGTGCGGAAGCTGATGCTCAAGATCGACGTGAAGAAGGTGGCGGAGGAGCTGCGGGTGGGTGTCGCGAACGAAACCAGCCAGCACCGCAAGAAGCAGATGCTCAAGCGGCTCAAGATCGTCGACGCAATCCTCACCTCAGGCGATTCCGGCGACCTGCCGAACAAGCCGGAGTGGATGATCCTGGACGTCGTGCCGGTGATCCCGCCTGACCTGCGGCCGCTGGTGCCGCTCGACGGCGGGCGCTTCGCCACCTCCGACCTGAACGACCTGTACCGGCGCGTCATCAACCGGAACAACCGGCTCCAGAAGCTGATTCAGCATCGCGCGCCGGAAGTGATCCTCCGGAACGAGAAGCGCATGCTCCAGGAGGCGGTGGACGCGCTGTTCGACAACGGCCGCCGCTCCAAGGCGATCCGCGGCCGCGGCAAGCGCCCCCTCAAGTCCCTGAGCGACATGCTCAAGGGCAAGCAGGGCCGCTTCCGGCAGAACCTGCTGGGCAAGCGCGTGGACTATTCCGGCCGGTCGGTGATCGTGGTCGGTCCGGAGTTGCGCCTGCACCAGTGCGGCCTGCCCAAGGCGATGGCGGTGGAACTGTTCAAGCCGTTCATCATCCACAAGCTGGTGGAAAAGGGCATCGCCGAGACGGTGAAGCGCGCCAAGAAGATCGTGGAGCGCGAGAGCCCGGAGGTATACGAGATCCTGGAGGAGATCATCCAGGACCATCCGGTGCTGCTCAACCGCGCGCCGACGCTGCATCGCCTGGGCATCCAGGCGTTCGAGCCGGTGCTGGTCGAGGGCAAGGCGATCCGGATCCATCCGCTTGTCTGCGCCGCGTTCAACGCCGACTTCGACGGCGACCAGATGGCGGTGCACGTGCCCCTGTCGTTCGAGGCGCAGATCGAGGCCCGCGTGCTGATGATCTCGTCGAACAACATCCTGAAGCCGTCCGACGGCCGCCCGGTCGCGGAGCCGTCGCAGGACATGGTGCTCGGCAGCTACTGGCTGACCAAGCTGCCCCCGGGCTACGAGGAAGAGCAGCGCAAGGCCGGCACCACGAAGAAGGACGAGACGCAGCAGCGCCTCTGGAAGGACGCCCGGCACTTCGGCAGCCTCGCCGAGATCGAGATGGCGCTCCTCACGGGGAACGTGTCGTACCACAGCGCGATCTGGTTCTGGTACGTGCCGCCGCGTGAAGCGCTCGAGCCGCAGCCGCGCTGGATCCGGAGCACGGTGGGCCGGGTCATGTTCAACAGCATCCTCCCGCGGAAGGTGGTGGCGCAGCTCGGATTCCGGGATGTGCTGATGAAGAAGAAGGAGCTGTCCGGTCTGGTGCTCGAGAGCTATCGCCGGGCGGGCCTCTCCGATACGGTCACGTTCCTCGACCGGCTCAAGGAGATCGGCTTCCGCTACGCGACCTTTGGCGGTGTCTCGATCGGCATCGAGGACCTGGAGATCCCGGCGGACAAGGCCGAGATCCTGGCCGACGCCGACCAGCGCGTCAAGCGGTTCCAGAAGGCGTACAACACCGGCCAGATCACGTTCGGTGAGCGGTACAACAAGGTCATCGACGCCTGGACCCACGCGAACAACGACGTGGCCGAGGCGATGGTGAGCAACATGCGCCTCGCGCGGGGCGGGTTCAACCCCGTGTTCATGATGTACGACTCCGGCTCGCGCGGTTCGCGCGACCAGATCCGGCAGCTCGCCGGCATGCGCGGCCTGATGGCAAAGCCGCAGAAGAAGCTCACCGGCGGCATTGGTGAAATCATCGAGAGCCCGATCAAGTCGAACTTCCGTGAGGGCCTCACGGTGCTGGAGTACTTCATCTCGACCCACGGCGCGCGGAAGGGCCTGGCCGACACCGCCCTCAAGACGGCGGACGCCGGCTACCTCACGCGCCGCCTGGTGGACGTGGCGCAGGACGTCACGGTCACGGAAGAGGATTGCGGCACCGTCCTGGGCCTGGAAATCTCGGCGCTCAAGGAAGGCGAGGACATCATCGAGCCGCTGCGCGAGCGCATCCTTGGCAGCGTGGCCGCCGACGAAGTGCTCGATCCGCATGAGCTCGACGAGCACAGCGACCCGCGCATCCTGGTGCAGGCCGGGCAGCTGATCGACGAGGAAATGGCGATCGCCATCGAGGAGGGTGGCATCGAGAAGGTGAAGATCCGCTCGGTGCTGACGTGCGAGTCCCGGCGCGGCATCTGCCGCATGTGCTACGGCCGCAACCTGGCCACCATGGACATGGTGGACATGGGCGAGGCCGTGGGCATCCTGGCGGCGCAGTCGATCGGCGAGCCGGGCACGCAGCTGACGCTGCGCACCTTCCATATCGGCGGTACGTCGAGCCGCATCGCGGAAGAGGCGGAGCGCCGAGCGCGGGCCGACGGCGTCGTGCTGTACACCAAGGGGCTGGAGTGGGCCGACGTGCCGGTCGAGTTCGAGGACGGCACCAAGGCGATCCAGCGCGTCGCGCTCACCCGCGACGACGAGTCGGCCGATGACGAGAACAAGGAAGGCGTGCTGGTCGTCGACCCGAAGGATCACAAGCGGGTGCTGAACCGGTACCCGGTGCCGGAAGGCGCGATGCTGCAGGTGAAGGAAGGCGACGTCGTCATGAAGGGCGACAACGAGCGGCGGGCGTCCATCCTGTACACCTGGGATCCGTACTCGAACCCGTCGATCCTCAAGCTCGACGGCGAGATGCGGTGGAAGGACCTGGTCCCCGGCGTCACGCTCCGCGAGGAGCTCGACGAGGGCACCGGCCTGCGTTCGCTGGTGGTCACCGCCGATCCGGAGCGTGAGCTGCACCCCTCGGTGCTGGTCTATGCCCCGAACCGGAAGGATCCGCAGGAGTACACCCTGGCCGAGGGGAGCCGCATCATCTTCGGCTCGCCGACCGACCAGGTGTCCCGTGCATTCGATATTCCGGCGGAAGCCAACCCGTGGTCGGCCAAGTCGTTCAAGGTGGACGAGCGGCCGATCAACGAGGCATGGCCGAGCCGGACGAAGAAGGAGAGCAAGGACAAGACGGTGTGGCTGTCGCCCGCGGTCAAGGTGAAGAAGGGTGTCACCGTCACCAAGATCCCGCGTGAGGCCTACAAGACGCGCGACATCACCGGCGGTCTTCCGCGCATCGCGGAATTGTTCGAGGCGCGGCGCCCGAAGGATCCGTCCACCATCGCGGAAATGGATGGCGTGGTGAAGTTCGGCGACATCAAGCGCGGCAAGCGCGAGATCTACGTGTTCCCGGCCGCCGAGGGTGACGTGCCGGTGGAGCCGACGCTGTACGAGGTGCCGGCCGGCAAGCATCTCCGGGTGCACGAGGGCGACCGCGTGCGCGCCGGCGACCGGCTCACCGAGGGCCCGGTGAACCCGCACGACATCCTGCGGATCAAGGGCCCGCGTGCCGTGCAGGAATACCTGCTGAACGAGGTGCAGGAGGTGTACCGCCTGCAGGGTGTGCGCATCAGCGACAAGCACATCGGCTCGATCGTGC
>JANNSD010000100.1:0-6985 GCA_031402225.1 Gemmatimonadota bacterium
GGGCCACTCGACGGCGCGGGAAGCGGCGACCATCGCGCGCGATGCCGGGGTACGGCAACTGGTGCTGACGCACATCAGTGCACGCTACAACCGGGATGCGCCGGAACTGCTGGCGGAGGCGAGGGCGATCTTTCCGGAGACGAGCGTGGCGAGGGACGGGATGACGGTTGAGGTGCCGTATCCGGAACAGCGTGAGGAGGCCTGATGCTGTCACGCGTGCTGCTATTCATCGTTGTTACGGTCCTGCTGTGGTCTGGGATCCAGCCGACCGACCGGTTTACCTGGTGGCTCGAGGTGGCGCCGGTGCTGATCGGGTTGCCGATCGTCATCCTCACCGCCCGGCGCTTTCCGCTGACGCCGCTGCTGCAGGTGCTGCTCACCCTGCACGCGATCATCCTGATGGTGGGTGGCCGGTATACCTACGCCGAAGTGCCCCTCGGCTTCTGGGTGCGGGACGCGCTCGGGCTGGCGCGGAACCACTATGACCGGCTGGGGCACTTCGCGCAGGGCTTCGTACCGGCGATCCTGGCGCGGGAAATCCTGTGGCGCACCTCGCCACTCAAGGGGAGCAAGTGGCTGCCGTTCGTGGTGATCTCGATCTGCCTGGCCTTCAGCGCCACCTACGAACTGATCGAGTGGTTGACCGCGGTGCTCACCGGTGAGGGTGCCACGGCGTTCCTGGGCACGCAGGGCGATGTGTGGGATACCCAGTGGGACATGTTCCTGGCGCTGGTGGGGGCGGTGACGTCGCTGCTGCTGCTGAGCGCGGTGCACACACGGGAACTGCAAGACGTGAGGACGTGAGGACGTGAAGTAAACGCCCTCACGTCATTGATGCGATGTACTTCGGCACATCGAACTTGTCCCGTGCCGCCTTGAGTGACTGGTAGCGAACGGTCCCGTAGATGTTCCGGCGATAGAACGGCCGGTCGAACTTGCCGAACGTCCACATGATGCCGCCGTAGCTGTTCGGGTCGCGCCCATCGAGCGAGTACTTGTTGTTGAGGTGCTCCAGGATGCGCAGGCACTCGGCGGCATCCGGCGTCCACTGCAGCACCGCCTTTCCCCACAGCATCCGCATGTAGTTGTGCATCCAGCCATCGCGCAGGTAGGAGCGCTGTGCCGCATTCCAGAGCTCGTCGCCGGTGCGCGCGTGCTCCAGGTCGTCATCGCTGTACAGTGCGGGGCGTGGGTCGGACTCGTGTTCCCGGAGCTCCTCCCGCGCCCACCCCGGCATGCCCTCAGGGGTGCGGTGCTTCGGGTTGAAGTAGCAGAAGTTGTGCGAAACCTCGCGCCAGGTGAGCGCCTCGTCCTGGAACTTGGCGTATTGGTCGACTGGGCCGACATCGCGCGCCGCGAGCAGGATCTCGTGAATCGAGAGATTGCCGAAGTGCAGGTAGGGCGAGAGCCGGCTCACCGCGTCGGGTTCGTTGGGGTCGTTGCGCAGGTCGACGTAGCGATGGAGCCCGGTCCGGAGGAAATCGTGAAGGCGGGCACGTCCGGCCACGGTGCCGCCGCGGAACATGGGGGACGGTCCGACGGCATGGTCGATGTCGCACCGGGCCACGAGTGATGCGATGGTGTCCCGGGTGGGCACGACGGCATCGAACGGGAGTTCGACCGGGCGCTGAACTTTGGGCGACGGATTGTCCACCGGCCAGAGGTAGTGGGGCAGCGCCTCCATGAGCACGGTACGGATGCCCCGGGCGTTGCCGTGCTCCTTCTTGTGGTACGCCATCGGGATGAGCGTCGCGGAGTCCACGGCGATGACGGGTGTCGCGACGTCGGCTCGCAGCGCGCGGACCTGGCGCGGCACGATGAAGGTGGGGAAGAAGTCGGTCACGACCAGCGCGGCGCGGTTCGCGAGTCGCGCGAGGTGACTTTGGGGAACAGGAAACGCGGAATCTGGACTGGGAGACTGGGCCGCCGCCCTGTTGCCGGCGGGCCACTGGGTATGGCTACCGGTTCCCTCATCCAGCCAGAACGCGTACTGGATGCCGCGCGCGGCGAAGCCGGCGTAGAGGTCGATGACACCCTCGAGGATCCAGGTGTGAAAGCGGTCGCTGGCCCAGGGGTAGTCGTGGCGCAGGCCGTGGTACACCAGCAGGGGAAGGCCCAGTGCGTCGGCCTGCTCAATCGCGAAGTTGACGGCGAAGTTGTCGTGCGCCCGCTGGGTGGTCTGCATCCAGTACAACACGAATTCCCCGCCGGGGCGGGGCTTCGTGTCCGGCGGGGCGTGGAGACGGTAGTCGTGGCTCACTCGATGGCTCCTGTCACGGTCCAGCCGCCGCTGCCCGGTGCGGTGACGGTGAGGGTACCGCCGGTGATGTTGCCGGTGCCCACGACGTCGTCGAAGTCGCCGAAGCCGCCGTCGTACGTCTCGGTGGCGGTGAAGGTGAACGTCTCCAGGTCGACCTGGACACCGGTACCTGCAATGTCGCCCACCAGGATGTCGGTCTGGCTCGTGGAGTAGAACGATTCGCCGGTAATGACGAGGGTGTTGTCGCTCGCGTTCGACGTAACGACGAAGTCGATCACCCCGCCCGTCTCCCCGATTTCCGAGCCCATGTCACAGTTGGCCAGCACTTCGTAGCGCGCCACGGTGGCGGGATCGGTGTCGAGGGTGGTATCCGTGACGTCGAATACGTCGCAGGCACCGGCGAAATCGAAGGGACCGTTGACGGAGTCCGTCGAGCAGCTGGAGAGCATGACGACGGCGGAGAAAAGGAGCGGTGCAGCACGGGTCATCGGCAGACTCCTGACCAGCGGGGAACAGGGAACAGGGAACTGGAGAGCCCGCCGCCCAGCGCGATTTGACCGGGCAGGGGGGACGCCATATCTTTGCGGCGCTGTCACGGGGCTGTAGCTCAGCTGGGAGAGCGCTGCATTCGCATTGCAGAGGTCACGGGTTCGATCCCCGTCAGCTCCATTCACCGAGGGAACCGAAGGTCCTAGCGCCACCCTCGCAACTGCCTCACGTAGTCGTGCAGGGCCAGGAACTTCTCGTACACCACCACGCCCTTCCGCTTCCGCCCCAGCTCACTGAACAGGTCCCGCAGCCGACCGAACCGGGTGACATAGAACCGGAACGTCTCCGCAAAATCCTCCTGCGGGTGCTGCATCGCATACGCCGACACATGATCGACCGGCGCCGTGGCGACCTTTCTCCGCTGGAAATCCACCCACGCCTCGTCCTTCACCCGGTAGGCCTTGTCCACCTCGCCGAACACGCGGCGGAAGGCGTCGGTGCGGGCCCAGCGCCAGTGATGATAGAGAAAGCTGTGGCCCAGCTCATGGACAATGAGCCCGGTGAGCATGGTCCAGGGGATTTCGTCCTGGCGCCGGCCGGTGGCGTAGCGCTGCTCGATCTCGATCACCTCGGGATACCTGGGATCGACGCCCGATACGCCGGGCCGGAGCAGCACGCGATAGCCCCAGGGCTTGATGCGCGACACGAGCAGCAGCCGTCGTGACCGCGTGAGCGCGCGCTGGATCAGGTCCTGTCCCGTCGCGTCGTTGCCGCACCAGGGACACCAGACCATCCAGTCGTCCACGCCGCGGCTGCAGTGGGGACAGTTGCCCTCGAACTTCGTATCCTCGTTCCATCCCTGTGGCTTGCTGCACCAGGGACAATGCGACATCGGGTACATGACCCGGCCACCACAACCCCAGTCGCACCTGGTGTCGAGGCGGAACCCCTTCGGGTGCGTGAGCGGCGCCTCGGCGGACACACCCTCCTCAAAAATATCGGTCCCGCACCAGGGACAGCAGGAGAAGTGGTCGGACACGACCCAGCCGCACTTGTAGCATTCGGCGCCGGTGATTCGCTGGGAGTCGGGCCAACGGAGGGAGCGATCGCAGGTGGAGCAGTAGTTCCAGTATTGCTTGACCGCGTGACCAACGGTACAGCGTGCCTCCGGACTGGGAGAGCGGCTAGGCATGAGTGTGCCCGTGTCGCTCGAGCGCTGTCTCCACCAGCCGCTGGATCAGGGCGGGATACGCCAGGCCGCTCTTGTCGGCCGACTCGGCGAAATCGTGGCCGTTGCTGATGTAGGGATTGGCATTGGCCTCCAGCAGCCACACCTGCCCATCGGCCGCGAGCCGCACATCGCAGCGGGCATAGTCGCGAAGCCACAGGATACGAAACGCCGTGCGGCAAATGTGCTCGATGGTCTCGCGGGTCTGGGCCGCCACCGGGCGGGCGAACTGGTTCCGGATGCCGCGGCGGGTGCGATACCCCTCGTGCCACTTGGCCGCCCGGGTGGCGATGCGCTCCTCGGGGAGGTTCTTCTCCTTGTCGAACACCAGCTCAGTGAGCGGCATGATTTCCAGCTTGTCCCGGTTGCCGATGATGCTCACATACAGCTCGCGGCCCTCCACGAACTCCTCGGCGATGGCCGGCTGCTGGAACTGCTGGTGCACAAAGGCGACCCGCTCGGCGAGGGCGTCGGCATCGTGGACCACCGATGCCTGCGCGATGCCCTGCGAGGCATCCGTCTCCATCGGCTTCACGATCAGGGGGAAGATGAGGTCGCCGGTATGGGGCGGGGCCTCGCCGGGGTAGCAGGTGATGAACCCGGGCACCTTGATGCCGTGGTGGGCGAGGACCTTTTTGCTCAGGCCCTTGTTGCGCGACACCATGAGCCCGAGCGGCGGGGACCCGACATAGCAGACGCCGAGCGCCTCGAGGACGGAGGGAACCACGTATTCGAGGTTGTCGTCGCCGCCGAACCCCTCACAGCAGTTGAAGACGAGGTCGGGCTTCCACTCCTGGATGCGGCGGATCAGCTCGCCCAGGTCGCCGCGCATGCCGACGAGATGGATGTCGTGGCCGTTCTCGCGGAGCGCGTGGGCCACCTGGTATTCCATCTCCGGCTCGGGGACATCGATGCGTCCCGCGAACTCGTCATCCATCTGCTTGAGATGCTCGTCGTGGCCCCAGTTGGCGGGGTACGGCGTGTCGAAGACAATGGCGATGCGAAATGGCATTGACGGAAAGTAGCGGAGGACTCGCCATCATCGCTACCACTCACGTCCTCACGTCCTCACGTCCTCACGTCCTCTACGGCGCCACCTCCAGGAACTGCAGCCCCTTCTCGAACTCCATGACGGTGCGGAGGCTCCACTCGTTCTCGAAGATCATGACCGGATGGTCGTTCGCGTCGTACACTCGCAGCCGTCCGCCGACGGCGGCGGCGCGGTCGATGGCGGCAGTCGGCCCGACCACCCAGCGGGGAAAACGAAAGCCGATCGGCTCGATACGGCAGGGTGCCCCGTACTCATGCTGGAGACGGAACATCATGACGTCGAACTGGAGCTGGCCCACAGCGCCCACGATGGGGGTGGGTCCCGCCGCACCGTCGAGATAGTACACCTGCGCCGCTCCCTCCTCGGAGAGCTCGCGGAGGCCGGTGTCGAGGTGCTTCCGCCGGAGCGGATCGGCGGGGTACACCCGGGCAAAGTGCTCGGGCGGAAAGCGCGGAATCCCCTGGAACGCGAGGTCGCCTGCCTGCGACAGCGTATCGCCAATGCGGAGCGCGCCGCGGTCGATGACACCGATCACGTCTCCCGCCCATGCCTCCTCGACGCTGTTGCGCTCGCGTCCCATGAGCTGCTGCGCCGCCGAGAGGCGAATCGTCTTTCCGGTGCGCACGTGCCGTACCTCGATGCCGGGCTCGAAATGCCCGGAACAGAGGCGCACAAAGGCAATACGATCGCGATGGCGCGGGTCCATGTTCGCCTGGATCTTGAACACGAACCCGGTAAACTGGGTGCGCGTCGGCTCGATGGGGCCGATACTGGACTCGCGCGCGGTGGGCGACGGTGCCAGCGCCAGGAAGTCCTTGAGGAAGGCCTCGACCCCGAAGTTGGTGAGCGCGCTGCCGAAGTGCACCGGTGTCATGGAGCCGTCGAGCAGCGCCTCGCGACTCCACTGGTGACCGGCCTCATCGAGCAGGCTCACTTCATCCGCCAGCTGGGCCAGTCCCTCGGCGCCGACGATCTCCCTCAACTCCGGCGAGTCCATGTCATAGACCAGCGTCTCGGCGATGCTGGCACCATGGTCCGCCGTCCGCTCGAACAGCGTCACCTTCTTCGCGCGACGATCGTAGACCCCGGCGAATCCGCTGCTGGCGAACACCGGCCAGGTCACCGGATAGCAGTCAATGCCGAGCTCGGCTTCCACGTCGCTCAGGAGCTTGAGCGGGTTCTCACCGGCGCGATCGCACTTGTTGACGAAGGTGAAGATCGGCATGCGGCGGCGCTTGCACACGGCAAAGAGCTGCCGGGTGCGTTCCTCGACGCCCTTCCGGTTGTCGAGCAGCATGACGGCGCTGTCGGCAGCCACCAGGGTGCGATAGGTGTCTTCCGAGAAGTCCTGGTGGCCCGGTGTATCCAGCAGGTTGATGCGATAGCCGTCGTAGTCGAAGGCCATGACGCTGCTGGTGACGGAAATACCGCGCTGGCGCTCGAGCTCCATCCAGTCACTGGTAACATGGCGCGCGGCACGGCGGGCCTTGACGCTCCCGGCCAAGTGAATGGCGCCACCATACAGGAGGAGCTTCTCCGTAAGGGTGGTCTTGCCGGCGTCGGGATGGCTGATGATCGCCATGGTACGGCGGCGGGCCACCTCGGCGGCGAGGCGGGCGTCGAAACCGCTCGGGGCGGCAGAAGTCGGGGTGGTCATGGCGGGGGGTAAACTAACCAGACGTGAGGACGTGAGGACGTGAGGACGTGAAGTGGGGGCCCGTGCTTACTCCTCGCCGAAGATGGCGCTCAGCTCAATCGTCAGCGGCTCCAGTGCTGGATCAGGTTGCCAGGTGATCCGCTCGAGCAGGACCTCGGGGCGGGTGTCCTCAGGGCGCCAGCGTTCGATGAGGCGGGCGTCGGGATCGACGATCCAGTACTCGGCAACCCCAGCCTTCTGGTAGCCGCGGCGCTTGAGGCTACGGTCGTAGCGAACAGTTGACGGAGACGCGACCTCGAT
>JANNSD010000101.1:0-7059 GCA_031402225.1 Gemmatimonadota bacterium
GTGGTCGAGGCTGTGGCGCCATCCGCCGCCTTCGAGTAGCGTTGAAGAGGATGGATTCATCGACTCGACCGCACGAGGGGGCTGGGCATATGCGCGCTCGAATGACCATGACGGCGGCGGCGGGCTTGCTCGGACTGCTGGCCTGCAGTGACGGATCGGCACCGAGCGGCAACGGCGGCAACCGGGAAGCGGCGCTCTTCGATGGCATCGCCGACTCGATCGCCGCATCGGGCGACGAGTGGCGCGCGGAAGCACTGCGCCACGCCGCGGAGCTGGTGCGGCTGATCGGTGATCCCACGACGGTCACGCTCAGCATCGATGGCCAACGTCGCCAGTTCCACGCGGTGGCCGAAGAGCTCGACGTGCCGATGATGGTGTGCCGGTGGCCCGGTGACAGCGGCGTGGTGCATCCCGACAGCGGCGGTGGCAGTTCCGGTCCGGGCGCGTGCGAGCCGGAGGGGAGCTACCGGATGCGCACCCTGATCGCATGGGAGCCCGAGCACCTGTCCGAGGTCGTGCGCCTCGTCGCCGACCTGGGGAGCGGTGCGGTGCAGCCGATGGTGCCCGATCCCATGGCGGGTCCGGCATTCGGTGGCACGTCCACCGGAGAAATGCCTGGCGCGCCCGGCGACTCGACCGTCACGTCACCACCCGGAAGTGCCGGGCCCGGCTTCATGGGGGAGTACCTCGTGCGCGACGAGGGAATCTGGTGGTCGGTGGACGGGTCGCAGGAGAACTCGCTCGAGCAGGAAGGTGGCGAGTGCACCCAGCCACGCGCCACGTTCGACTGGGCCGAGTTCAGTTGCGAGGCGATCCGGGTGCACTTCGGCTTCACCATGACGGTGCAGCGGTTCAGCATGGTACCGATGGAGGGGTGGAACCCGCGGGACAGCGTCCCGCCCGCGCCCGTGCCGGAGTCGAAGGTGATCACGATGGAGCCGGCCAGTGTCGCCGGTGCGCGACTCACCATTCTGCGGTGGACCATGCCACCGATGCCGGTCGACTCGGCTCCCATGCCGCCCATGCCGCCTATGCCAGGCCCTCCGGTGCCGGCACCGTCGGCGCCGCCGCACGGCTGAACGCACGGCGCCGAGGCGAGAGTCGTGTCGGCCGAAGGCGCGATGGGCTCATGCCAGGATCTCCATCCGCAGGCCATGTGCATCCATCGGTGGAGTTGCCGGGAGTGATACTGCGGTGCCGGCCCGAATACGTCGCGCCGTCCACAGGGCCGCAAAAGCATCCAGCAGATCGTCGGCCGCACAGCCTGACTGTCGCAGGTCGGCCAGGGCGCTGTCTACTGCCGCACCGAAATGGGTTCTCAAGAGTGCAGTCCGCTCAGCACGACCGTCCGCCTTCTTCTTCCCGAAGCCCATCGGGCGCTTGCCCGCCATGAAATAGAAGCACAATTCGGGGTGCACCTCATGCACGCGCTCGCGGGCGTTTGAATCCGCGCGCAGGAACGCATCGACCTCCCTGACCTTGGGCACGATGCCCCACGCCTGAAGCGAGAGTCCCTTGCCTTCGGCCGCATGCCTGACCTCGCTGCCTTCCGCGTAGGAGGTTGCCGCGAGAATCGGGCGGATGGGAGCTGGAAACACGGAACTACCGCGGCCAGGGCCGAGCAGGCGTCGCGCTTCGAGGTCGCACGCGCGAGGGCCGCTCGGGGGAAGCCCAATCGGGATATCGAGGGCCAGCAAACCGGGAGCGGACGGGGCGCCAAAGAGCGCTTCGATGGATGAAACGACACTCCAGGTCGGGTCTCGTTGGGCGGGCGTCTCTCGAACGACAACCCAGCCACCGCGGCATCCATCGGCACCGGCAATGATCTGGTTCAGGGAAGCCTCCCGGGCGTAGTCGAAGCCGATCTCGATGAATGCCCTGTCCTTGACGGGCATGAAACATGCGCATAAACTAATTAAAAACATGCGCATACAGGAGGCCGTAATGAAGCGACCGAAGAACCTGTCCCTTGAACCGGATGCCGTGGCGCGCGGTGAGCGCTACGGGAAGCTGCACGGGAAGCCCCTGTCCCAGCTCGTGAATGACTTCCTCCGGGCCCTGCCGCTCGAGCCCTCCCGCGAGACGGTGTTGTCACCCGTCGTCCGCCGGCTGCGCGGCGTAGCAGCCGGTGCAAAGGTGGATCGGGCAACCCACCGCAAGCACCTCGCCCGGAAGTATGGCAGCCGCTGAGCGCAGGGCGGCGCCAGTCCTCCTCATCGACACGAATGTGGTGCTGGACGTGGTGCTCGAACGGCGTCCGTGGGTCGAGGACGCCAGCACCCTCCTTGACGCGATCGCGGGGCGCCGTGCCGTGGGCCATATCGCCAGTCACGCGGTCACGACCGTCCACTACATCGTCGAACGTGAGCGTAATCGTGCTGCCGCGGGCACCGCCGTGAGCGACCTGCTCGACCTGCTGCACGTGGTCCCACTTGGAAGTGACGATTTCAGGAGGGCGGTCGGCCTGGGGCTGGCGGACTACGAAGACGCCGTACAGGCGGCCGCCTGCCTTCAGGTCGGGGCGGATTTCCTGGTGACGCGCAACCCACGCGACTTCAAGGGAGCGCCGGTGTCCCCGCGCTCGCCGGGCGAAGTGCTGGCCCTGCTCAACCGCCCCACGTCAGGCCGCTGAATCCCGGGCCGCGAGCTCGGCGCTGGCCTATGCGTCGGCGGCAGCGCGCGGGCGCTCAGGCGAGACCGGCGAAAAGCGCCACGATGTCGATGACGAGTGGCGCGCCCTCGGCTGGTGCCCACGACATTTCCCGATCGAGGACCTCGGGCCGGTCGTCGCCCGGCCGCCAGCGCTCCACCACGCCGCCATCGATGTCCACAATCCAGTACTCCGGCACACCGGCTCGCTGATAGAACCGGCGCTTGAGGCCCCGGTCATAGCGTGCCGTGGAAGGCGAGAGCGCCTCGATGACCAGGGCACGATCCATTGACGAGTCATGATTCGACCCCAACCTTTCGTCATCCCGGGCGCCCGCGGCGTGAATCGGCCCCCCCCAAGGAGGCGAGGGTCGCTCGAGGCTACTGCTTCACCACCGCAAAATTCACCTGCGAATTGCTGTAGTTCGAGTACACGATCTTGATGGTCCAGGCCCCAGCGACTCCCGCCGGAGCGGTGAGCGGCTCACCACTGGGCACCAGCTGCCCGGAGTAGAGCAGGGTGCTGGCGGCATCCTGCACCGTGAGGGTTGCCGTGCCGGTTGCCCCAGCATCGGAGGAATGAGTGATTTTTGCGACCGTGCCGGTATTCTGCCAAGTGTAGGTGTTCGTCCCGGTGAAGGCCTGGATGGCGCTTACCTGGTAGGAAAACGCGTCGGTGTTGTTCGTGACCTGGGGCTGAATTCCCGGGGGCGCGGCCGGATCATCGCTGCAGGCGGCCGTCAGGGCCAGCACGGCAAGGGCAGCAGCCCGAATGGAGAGTGACGCGGAAGTGCGCATGATTTCCTCGGCATTGTGCAGGACACTCGAATACGGGACGTGGACCGCAACAGGCCAGGGCAATAGCAGTGCCTGCCAGATGTCCACGTCCGGGCGGGTTACCGGCCCGCCAGCTCTCGCAACCGCCGCAGCAGGCACACGGTGGCCCAGGTATCCCGTTCACAATACGCCAGCAGGTCCAGTCGCAACTGATCCCGCTCCGCCGGCGGAATCTTGTGCGCGACGAACAGTAGCCGCGCGATCTCGACACTCGCCAGCATTCCGTCGACGATCACCAGGTCGTTGTACGTCAGCTCCGGCAGCAGCGGAGTCAGGATGTACTTGAGGCTGAAGCTGCCCAGGAAGCCGGGGTGGTACACATGGTTCCGCACCACCGGCAACAGGTCGGTGAGCTTGCCCAGCAACTCCTCCAGCGGCTCTGCCAGGTCGGGCACCAGCAACTGGAGTTCCCGGATGCGGGTCTTCTCGAACGCCGAGTAGGTCACGATCCGCTTCGCGCCGGCGGTGGCCGCGATCATCGCCTCGGCCAGTTCCCGGCGCGGGTCGCCCGGGCCCTCCGCCAGCCAGCCAACATGACGGTGCGTCCCATCGGGCCGCTCCTCGTGATAGCTGAACTGGGCACAGGACTGCTGCCACGGCGCCAGCCCGTCCCACACCGGAATGGCACGGCTCACCGTCTCGAAGTCGAGGAATCCGAGCGGGCTCGCGAATGGCTCCAGCGCCAGGCCGAGGCCGGGCTCGACGATGAGCTGCCCCGCCTTGAGTGCCCGGACCTGCCGCTGGGCCACCTCGGGGAGCATGGTGCCCGGCGGAATGTCGGGGATGCGGTGCACACCGCTGTGGAGATAGCTCGCCGTCTTCTTGGGGCCGGCCGAATAGAGCGTCGAAATGTGCTGCGGGTCGTCGGGCCAGCAGCGATGGTGGAAGGGGCATTCGCGCGGCTCGTAGCAGTGAAGCCCGATGGCGCGCTCGGGGAGCGGTCCGGCAATTGTCTGGAGCTGCTCGGCCACCAGCTCAGGTACTGACGGCAGGAATGCCTCCACGCGCGCCGTCACATCCTCCTGCACCAGCAGGTCCCCGTGCCCCGGGTGCCGGTACTCCTTGCTGAGGTGCATGATCTGCACAGTGCGGATCGGGAGACCAGCCAGCCGGAGCACCCAGGCCTGGATGGCGGCATCGGGGATGTGCTCGTCCTTGACCGAGGTGGAGGACTTGACCTCGATCAGCGAGAAGCCGTCCGCGGTTCGCAGCAGAATGTCGACCGCCACGAATACATCGCCGGCAAGAAAGCTCGCCTCGAAGATGGCCGGGGCACCGGCGTCGATCGCGGCCTGGGTGGCCGCGAGTCGCTCCGGTACTGCGGTGTGGGGCAGGTCGATGAGGACGCCGCCGGGGAACTGCTGTCGCGCGAGTTCCCCGACCTGCTGGCCCTGGTCGAACAGGTCCTGCAGCACGCGACCGGGCTGCAGCTCATCGGCACCTGGGTCGTGGACCTTCCACCAGAGCAGCTTGGGGCATTGCCATCCGGCGACGAAGCGAGACTTCGAGAGATAGTGCATGGGAGCAATATCGCCGCACGGTATGACGTTTGGGCGAGGGATCTTAGCCCTATCGCTGACCTACTTCCCTTCGTACTTGAAGGACACCCGCAGCCGCGCGCGATAGAACTCCACCTTCCCGTTCTTCAGCTGCATGTCCAGCTCGGCCACTTCCGCGATGCGGAGGTCGCGCAGCGTCTTGGAGGCGCGAGTGACAGCGGCGGCCGCTGCCTTCTCCCAGGACACGGTGCTGGTGCCGATCAGCTCGATGACTTTGTAGACACTCTCGGCCATGGAATACTCCCTGGTTGACGGGGTGATCTGGCGTGGACGACCTAGTTCGGCCACGAGGCGTAGTTGCCGCAGTAGGCCCCGTTGTCCGTTCCGCGCGGAGACCGCAGGACGCCGAGGATAAACGCGTTCATGATCGCGCGCGGGCTGACCTGGAGCTTGCCGCTGCTCGTGTTGAACGCCACCCGGCCGAAGTGGCCGAGCTCGAGGGCATGCCCGTTCTCGTGCACCGCGACCGACTCGATGTCGATGTCGGTGTTGTTCGTGGTCGTCCAGGTGAAGGCGTCGTTGTACCACACTTCCTTGAGCGCGGTATCCTCCCGCCCGTTGTTGTCGATGTCGCTCGGCGTGAAATTGCCGTTGGCGTCAAAGTCACCGAAGATGAACGTGAACGTGACACCCAGCACGTTCTCGCTGGCCCCGGGCCCGAGGACGAGATCGAAAATGAACCCGGGGAGGAATCCGAGCGTATAGATGTCGGCGACAAACGGATCGCCGCCGAAGAAGACACTGTGGAGCTCGCCATCGTGCGGTCGCTTCACGAGGTTCAGCGTTGAGCACTTTACCTGCTGCCAGGTGGCGAACGAGGCGTCGATCGACGGCTCCGCGTTCCCCGCGCCATTGGCGGCCATGAAGTTCAGGTCGTTCATGTAGGTGATGTTGTTGCCGTCGGCATTGCGCCGGGCGTCTCCGGGCACCCACTTGGAGGTGAGCCTCAGGGTCCGATCGAAGGCGAAGACGATCTGGGCCCGGTCAACCGACGCCTTGGGGCTCAGCGACACCTCCGCCATGGCGACGGCGTAGCGGGCGCCAGCTTTCGCGAGGCCAGCGTTGATCTCGCGGAGCTTGGCATTGGCCGCCGTGGCCGGAGCCGGTGCGCTCTTGGCGAACGCGGGGACCCCACTGCCCAGCGCGGGGGCGCTCGACTCGGTCGGCTCCTGGGTGCACGCCGAAAGGGCAAGGGACACGGCGAGCGCGCCCACCAGCGAGTAGCGGTTCCTCATGGGGTGACCTCATGGTGCGTGGTTGTCGGGTGGGCAGATCCTGCTCAACAATGATGCGTGCCGCGGCGTGGTTGCGCCAGCCGTCGTTATGGACGGACGAGGTCAGGATGACTGGTGAACCACTGCCGTCGCCAGGGCTGCCGGGCACAGGCCCGCTCCTCCCACTCCCGCGCGGCATCCCACTCGCCCAGCTCGGCGTGGAGAAGCGCGAGTGCCAGTTCCGGGGGATTAAACAGGTCGGCGGCGTTCTCTCCCCGGCTCTGCGTCACCTGCGCCGCCGTGCGCTCCAGCAGTTGCCTCACTTCGGCCGCCCGGGCATCCAGGTACGCGCCGTTCCCTCCCTGCTGCCATGCCCGCTGAAAGCCCGGTCCATCCGCGCGCGGGTCCAGCAGCCGCTCCGCGACCGCCTCCTCGAAGCGACCCTGGCGCTCCAGGCAGCGGAGGAGTCGCGCGCGCGCGGCCCAGTACATGGGGTCGCGCGCCAGGCCGTGCCGCAGTTCCGCGATCGCCTCATCATACTGCCTGGCGGCCATGAGCGCGTCGGCAAGGCCGTTCCGGTAGATAGGCATTTCGGGCTCATGGCGCACTGCCGTGCGAAAGTGATCGACGGCCGCCGACGCTTCACCCTGCAAGGCGACCCAGATGGCCAGGAAGCGGTGCCCCTCGGCGTAGGTCGGCTCCACCTCGACGGCCCGGCGGAACGAGATGCCGGCAGCCTCCCATTCGCCGTCGAGGTACATCGCCTTCACCCCGAAGTGCACGTGCGGTATGGCAAGAGT
>JANNSD010000102.1:0-2998 GCA_031402225.1 Gemmatimonadota bacterium
GCGATGCGGGGCCCGGCCTTGGCGACCTGGGGCGATGGCTGCACCGTGGCCTTCCCGGCACAACCGACCGCCCCTGCCAGCAGCAGGCTCAGTGAAACACGACGCATCAAGACCTCCCCTCGTCCTCAAAATCCTCGTGTACTAACCCCGAAAGAATCTAGCGACAACCGTGCCAGACCGACAGATAAGCGTTGGGATGAATGGGGTTGTAACGGGGCACCCGCCCGGAGGGGGGAACTGCTACAGCGTAAGGAGGAACTGCGACAGCGTAAGGGGTGCGGGGTCCTGTGGCAAAGGGCCAGAGATTACCGCATGAAGAACTTGTTACCCAGGACGCGGTTGGTGGCGTTCAGGACGGCAAGGGCAGCGCCCCGGGGGGCATCGGTATCGGAAAGAAAGCTGCCAACGACTCGCTGTCCCCTGCCCTCGCCCTTGAGCGCGAGCGAGACGATGACCACGTTGGCGTCAAACGCCCGGACCGACTTGACGCCGAGGAGCTCGAAGCCCATGCCATCCTGCACCGCCTGGGTGAGGGCATTGACGCAGGCCTGGGCCGCGCAGCGGAGCTCACCGGCTTGGGAGGCGAGCCCCTCGGAATCGCCGGTGAATCGCTCGGTCTCCAGCCAGGTGAGGAGCACCCGTGAGCGGCACCGCCCATTGGGCAGCCGTTCGAGTGAAAACTCGGCGAAACGAAGGCGATCGTGTGGGACGGCTTGCGACATTGGTTCTGCGTCGTTCCTCGGCATCAGGCGTTCTCGAAACGAACTTCCAGCTGGGGGTCATGAAGCGAAATCGATGCCGTAAAGTGCGGTCGCGGTCGAGATCAGGTCAAGAGTCCGGCCGCGCGAAGGTCGTCCTCGTTGGCCACCTCAATGAGTCTCGGCAGCTCGGCCCACCCCGCGCCCAGGTCGCGCAGGCGGGCGCGAATGGCGGGCGCCAGGTCGGGCTCATCCCAGGGCAGGTCGCGCACGAAGTCGGCGTAGGCGCAGGGCCCGCCGAGCAGGTAGATGCCCTCGCGGGTGGTGGCACCGAACACCAGGCCCCCGTCATCCACTGCCTGCTGCGCACGCTCGAGGAGGTCGACGGTAAGCCCGGCGCCCGCCGGTCGCACCGCAAGCCAGCCGACGTCGGGGTTCGCCTGCCGCGCGATGGTGGCCAGTGTCCCTCCCAGCGCCCCGGCGGGACGCGGGTAGAGCGCGATGGTGTCACCCAGCCAGTGACGCATCTCGGGCAACGCCTCGGTGGGCGCGAACCAGACGACCGGTTCCCAACCCAGTGACTCAATGCTCTCGATGGTGCGGCGGGCTATGACCCGAAGGAGACGGACAGCGTACTTCTCACCGACGGCCAGGGCGAGGCCGCGCGGAACGTATTCCGGCCGCGGTGCGTCGAGCAGCACCGCGACCGCGCGCGACGCGCGAGGCCCGTCAGCCGCGGGTAACGGCCCGGAAGCGGGCGGCAATATCGTGGGTCACCGGGCCAGGCTTGCCGGCGCCGATCCGGCGGCCATCCACTTCGCGGACGCCGATGACTTCGGCGGCCGTACCGGTGAAGAAGACTTCGTCGGCGGTATACACGTCATAACGGTTGAGCTGCTCTTCGCTCATGGTGTATCCCGCCTCGCGGGCCAGGTCGACCACCACGTCGCGGGTCACGCCGCGGAGAATGCCGGCGTACGACGGCGGAGTGCGGATGAGGCTTCCCTTCACCACGAAGATGTTGCATCCCGATGCCTCGGCGACGAAGCCGGTGCTGTCGAGCATGAGCACATCGTCCATACCGGCGACGATACCCTCCGCCTTCGCCATGATGTGCGGCAGGTAGTTGAGCGACTTGACCCTGGGCGAGAGCGCCTCGCGATGCGGAATCGGCGTGCCCGCGGTGATGACCCGGAGCCCCGTCTCGTAGACCTGGGCCGGCCAGAGGGCGATCGTGTCCACGATGATGATGACGCTGGCGCGAACGCACTTTCGCGGATCGAGGCCCAGGTCGCCCACGCCGCGGGTGACGATGTGACGGATATAGGCCTCGCCGAGGCCGGAGCGACGCACCGCCTCCTCGGTGACGGCGATCATCTCGGCCTTGGGCATGGGGATGGTGAGCCAGATAGCCTGGGCCGAGTCGTACAGGCGGTCGAGGTGTTCCGCGAGCCGGAAACTCTTCCCGCCGTAGACGCGAATGCCCTCGAAGACGCCGTCGCCGTACAGCAGTCCGTGATCAAAGACGGACACCTTCGCCGTGTCCCTGGTGTGCCACTCACCGTCGAGCCAGATGGTGGTCTGGCCGGCGCGTGGGCCGGTCTTGGCGGCGCCGGGCTCGGTTGCCGTAGCGGGAGTGGCCATGGTGCGGATCCAGGAAAGGGAATGCGACGAGCTCAGGGGGGGAAGTTACACACGGGAGACGGAAGACGGGAGACGGAAGACGGGAGACGGAAGACGGGAGACGGAAGACGGGAGACGGGAGACGGTTGTGTTCAGCCCCTGCCCTTTCCGCCCGGCGACGATGGGGCCTCGCCGAAGCGCAGCTTGGCACCGCCCTTTACATCCTTACGGGGCGCCAGGTCCTTGAGCAGGACCACCTCTTCCTTGCGAGCCTTCTCGTCGGGCTTCCGGCGCTTATTCTGGGCCATGCTCCACATCTGGTTGAACGGTGGTCAACAGCGTTCAGGGGTCCTGCCAGCCCGTAACCCGCTCTCTGAACGAGCGGGCTACGGGAGCTGGATCGGGTCAGGCCAACTGCTTGCGGCCGCCCTTGATCTGATCGGCCTTACCGGCGGGGATCTTCTTCTCGGGCAGGTCGCGCACCGGCGCGTTCTTCTTCGACATGAGATGACTCCTTAGAACGTTGATCAGATCAGGTGAACAGACACCAGCCGTGAATGTCCAGCGACTGCTTACTTGCCAACCTGACGACGGCCACCCTTGACGTTCGAGGCCTTCTTGGACGAGACGGACTTGCGCGGAAGATCCTTCACCTTTGAGCTCTTCTTGGCGGCCAT
>JANNSD010000103.1:0-11367 GCA_031402225.1 Gemmatimonadota bacterium
GGCGGCGTGGCGGAAACAGCCGAAATGGGTCGTGTCGCGCTCGTTGAAGTCGGTCGGCCCCAACGCCAGGCTGATAGAGGATGATCTTGAGGGCGCGATCCGCGAGCTGAAGGCCGAGCGCGACGGGGAGATCGAAGTTGCTGGCCCGGACCTGGCGCAAAGCCTCACCGAACTTGGCCTGATCGATGAGTATCGAATCTACCTGCACCCCGTCGTGCTTGGTCACGGCAAGCCATATTTCGCCGGACCCCGGCCGCCGCTCCGCCTTATGACCAGCGATCGGATTGACGGGGATGTGATCAGGTTGACCTACGTCCCTGCTTAGTCGCGCGACTCGCCGGATGAAAATCGCACTGCCAGTTGCCAAGGTCTCGGAGGAGTTCGCCGCGGTGCGTCCGGAGGTGGCGCACGACGATCGGCGCGCTTCACACCTTGGGGCGGAGCGGCTCGCGAATCACATCCGCCGTGCCAAGTTCCTGCTCGGCCAGGGTGCGGTTCGCCTCGAGCACCAATTCGGCGGCTTCCTGCAGGTTGTGGCGCGCCTCATCCAGGGTGGCCCCCTGCGTATTGGCGCCTGGCAGCTCCTCGACGAAGCCGACGTAGCCTTCCGGAACCCTCCGGAGTACGGCCGTGAACTGAACTTGCATGTGGCCTCCTTGGGATCAGTCAAATGGCCGAGTTGCACACCGGCCCGGTCGACTCTACCCTTCGCAAGCAACGCCGGGCATCCAGATTCATCCTCCTGAGTAGCCAACACCAGGCATCCAGTGGCTCATTCCCGAAAGCGCGCGCCGATCCTGAGCATCACGTGCGCATCGTCGGAAAAGGACGACAAGCGAAAGGCCAATCGCGCCGAGCGGCGCCGGGTACGCGTGGCCCTCGGTCAGTCCGCAGACGCTGATACGCTTCCCCACCGTCGCGAGATCAGCGATCCATGGGCCATGGCCAAGGACGGGAAGCGGTACTGGGTTGGCGCGAACTCGAGGGACTTCCGGAAGTAGTTGGAAGACGAATCGATGAGCCCCAGCTACCACAGACTCGCCCTGGTCGCTACGTCACCATCCACGGAGATCTGGCTGGGTGACGATCAGGGCTACTTTGTCGAGCGAGCAACTGGCGTCCTGGAGACGTCCGTCGAGGCTGGCGACTACACGGTCGAGTTCGGTCTCGGATCGACGACCTACCCGATCATGCTCAGGGGTCCACTCTCCCGTTCACAGGCAGAGATCGTTGCCGGCCCCTCCTGCCCCCGGCCGCTCCCACCGATCTGACACCCGCGCGTAGGAGTGGGTAACCCGGCGTCTTCAACCTGGGGCGACAGCGTGCCACCAGCGTGCCTCAGGACTTCGCCTTCTTCGCCGTCTTCTTCTTGCCGGAGCTGTTGAGGCCGGCCGCCTGGCGAAAGAGCGCCTTGAAGGCGGTCGCGTCAACGTTCCCTCCCTCACGGATGTCAATCGCGCGGCGGACCCTTCCCTCGAGGCTCGAGTTGAAGAGCCGGGCCGGGTCCTCCAGTGACGCGCCCTTGGCTAAGGTGAGCTTCACGACACTCTTGTAGGTCTCGCCGGTGCAGACGATGCCGTCATGCGACCACACCGGTATGCCCCACTTCCACTCCTCGACGACATCCGGGTCTGCTGCCTTGATGAGGTTCCGCATGCGGCCGAGCGCCTTCCCGCGCCAGTCGCCCAATTCCGCAATTGCCTTCGAGATGAGTTCCGATGCCGGCTGGCCCTGGCTCGCGCCTGACCTTTTCATGCCCTGATCCTGGAAGTCGCGCATATATTCTGCTGCAGCACAGTGGATCCTGGAGGAAGGGTAACATCAAGTCAAGCGCCCATGGGGGCCGACTGGCAGTCACGTGACGCATCCCTCGCCCGACTTCCTCGATCTGCAGGCCGCCTTGGCCGGTGAGTACTCGATCGAGCGCGAACTCGGCCGGGGTGGCATGGGCATCGTCTATCTCGCGCGCGAAGTCCAGCTCGATCGTGGTGTCGCCATCAAGGTGCTCCCGGCCCAGCTCTCGCTCACCCCGGCGGCGCGCGAGCGGTTCATCCGCGAGGCGCGCATGACACCCCGGGTCCTCGCTTCTGCGGGGACGCCGAGTAGCTTGAGCGGAATCCACAGGAGGCTGCGATGACATTCAAGCCCGCCATCTGGTTCCCGATCGCAATCATCCTCAGCGCGGTCAACGTGATTGCGGTCGGGTTCGCGGCGCGAGACGCCGAGCCGTTGCACGCCGGCATCCACGCCGCACTTGCCGTCGCGTTCGGCCTCTGGGCCCAGCGCATGCGGCGTCGTTCAAGCGGGGGTGAGACCCAGGCCGACATGCAGGCGCTCGAAGGCGAGGTCGACACGCTCAGGCTGGAGCTTGCGGAAGCGCACGAACGGCTGGATTTCGCCGAGCGGGTCCTGTCGCAGCAAGCGGAGACGCGCCGGGTGGACCCACGGGCCTAGCGACAATCACTCATCGCCATGGACCCTGCCGTGACAAGGGAGTTCGCCACGCGCTACACCGCCGCGTGGGGAAGCCAGGATGCCGCGAGCGTGGCCGCGTTCTTCGCTGAACACGGTTCGCTGCGCATCAATGACGGTACCCCCTCCGTGGGCCGGTCAGCGATCACCGCCGCAGCGCAGGGATTCATGACGGCGTTCCCCGACCTGCTCGTCGTCATGGACTCGCTCGCCGTCAGCGGTCATCTTGCGGTCTATCACTGGACGCTGAGCGGCGCGAACACGGGACCGGGGGGTACCGGCAGGCTAGTACGCATTTCCGGTCATGAGGAGTGGACCATCGGCCCCGACGGGCTGATCGCGTCCTCACTCGGGCACTTCGATGCAGTGGAGTATCAACGTCAGCTGAACAGGGGACAACCATGAAGAAATATGCTGCGGAATTCGTTGGGACATTCTGGCTGGTACTGGGTGGATGCGGCAGCGCGGTGCTAACGGCTGCATTTCCCGACGTCGGCATCGGCATACTCGGCGTAGCGCTCGCCTTCGGCTTGACCGTACTGACGATGGCCTTCGCGATCGGACACATCTCCGGCTGCCACCTGAATCCGGCGGTGTCCGTGGGACTATGGGCTGGCGGTCGGTTTCCGGCGAAGGAGCTGCTGCCGTACATCGTCGCGCAGGTGCTGGGTGGGATCGTCGCGGGTGGCGTGCTGTACGTCATTGCCAGCGGGCAGGCCGGTTTCGACCCGGCGAATGGTTTTGCCGCGAACGGCTATGGTGAGCACTCGATCGGTGGGTACTCCCTGATGGCCGGCCTGGTCACGGAAATCGTCATGACCATGATGTTCCTGCTGATCATCCTCGGGGCGACGGACAAGCGCGCACCGCAGGGCTTCGCGCCGATCGCAATCGGCCTCGGCCTGACGCTGATTCACCTGATCAGCATTCCGGTGACCCAGACCTCAGTGAACCCTGCGCGAAGCACCGGCGTCGCCCTGTATGTCGGTGGTTGGGCGATTGAGCAGCTCTGGCTTTTCTGGCTGGCGCCCATTGTCGGAGGTCTTCTGGGCGCGGCCGTCTACCGGGTCATATGGGGGACGGAAGCGTAATCGCGTGACCGGGCTCAGGCCGGGTCGAAGCGATCCAGGTTCATTACCTTGGTCCAGGCCGCCACGAAGGCCCGCACGAACGCCTCCTTCGAGTCGTCGGACGCGTACACCTCCGCGAGCGCCCGGAGCTGGGAGTGCGACCCGAAGATCAGGTCCACACGGGTAGCGGTCCATTTCACGTCGCCCGTCACCCGATCGCGCCCCTCGAACATGTCGCCGGTCGCCGACACCGGCCTCCACGTGGTGTTCATGTCGAGCAGGTTCACGAAGAAATCGTTGGTGAGTGTCTCGGGACGGTCGGTGAAGACGCCGTGCCGGGACTGTCCGAAGTTTGCATTCAGGACGCGCATGCCGCCGACCAGCGCCGTCATCTCGGGAGCGGTCAGCGTCAGCAGCTGTGCCCGGTCCACCAGCAGCTCCTCGGCCGCTACGGTGTAGGCGGCCTTCTGGTAGTTGCGGAACCCATCGGCGATCGGTTCGAGCACGCCGAACGACGCCACATCCGTCTGCTCCTGTGACGCATCCATGCGCCCGGGTGTGAACGGCACCTGCACAATGAACCCGGCCTTCTTCGCGGCCTCCTCGATCGCCGCGCAACCGCCCAGCACGATCAGGTCGGCCAGCGACACCCGCCTGCCGCCCTTCTGCGCGGTGTTGAACTCCTTCTGGATCGTCTCGAGGATCTCGAGCGCCCGCGCCAGCTTGGCCGGCTGGTTGACCTCCCAGTTCCTCTGCGGTGCGAGGCGAAGCCGCGCGCCGTTTGCGCCACCGCGCTTGTCGGAGCCGCGAAAGGTGGAGGCCGACGCCCAGGCGGTCGCGACGAGCTGGGAGATGGACAGCCCCGACCCGAGGATCTTCCCCTTGAGGACCACGATGTCCTTCGCGTCAACCAGCGGATGGTTGACCGCCGGGATGGGATCCTGCCAGAGCAACTCTTCCTTCGGGACCAGCGCGCCGAGGTAGCGGGCGCGCGGGCCCATGTCGCGGTGCGTCAGCTTGAACCACGCCCGCGCGAAGGCATCGGCCAACTGATCGGGATTCTCGTGGAACCGCTTCGAGATCGGCAGGTAGGCCGGGTCCACACGCAGCGCCATGTCGGCCGTGGTCATCATCGGTGCGTGCCGCTTCGACGGGTCGTGCGCGTCCTGCACGGTCGCCGCCGCCGCCGCGTTCTTCGGCGTCCACTGGTGCGCGCCGGCCGGGCTCTTCGTGAGTTCCCACTCGTAGCCGAACAGCGTGTCGAAGTAGCCGGTATCCCACGTGATCGGGTTCGGTTTCCACGCGCCTTCGAGGCCGCTGGTGGTCGCGTAGGCACCCTTGCCGCTGCCGAAGCTGTTCTTCCAGCCCAGGCCCTGCTCTTCAAGGTCGGATCCCTCGGGCTCCGGCCCCACCAGCTTCGGGTCGCCGGCGCCGTGGGCCTTGCCGAAGGTGTGTCCGCCGGCGACCAGTGCCACGGTCTCCTCGTCGTTCATCGCCATGCGCGCGAAGGTCTCGCGGATGTCACGGGCGGAGGCGAGCGGATCGGGCGTCCCGTTCGGCCCCTCCGGGTTCACGTAGATCAGCCCCATCTGCACGGCGGCGAGCGGGTTCTCGAGTTCGCGGTCGCCGCTATAGCGCTTGTCGCCGAGCCAGTCCGCCTCGGTCCCCCAGTAGATGTCCTGTTCGGGCTCCCAGACATCCACGCGCCCACCGGCGAAGCCGAAGGGCGTGAGCCCCATCGACTCGATGGCGCAGTTGCCGGCGAAGATCATGAGGTCGGCCCACGAAAGCTTCTTGCCATACTTCTGCTTGACCGGCCAGAGCAGCCGGCGCGCCTTGTCGAGATTGCCGTTGTCGGGCCAGCTGTTGAGGGGCGCGAAGCGCTGCGTGCCCGAGGATGCGCCGCCACGGCCGTCGCCCGTGCGATAGGTGCCGGCGCTATGCCACGCCATCCGAATGAAGAGCGGCCCGTAGTGACCGTAGTCAGCCGGCCACCAGTCCTGCGAGGTCGTCATCAGCTCGAAGAGGTCCTTCTTGAGGGCCTCGAGGTCGAGCGTGTTGAACTCCTCGGCGTACTGGAACCCCGGGCCCATGGGATCGCCCAGGGGCGAGTTCTGGTGGAGCATCGCAAGGCTGAGCTGGTTGGGCCACCAGTCGCGGTTCGATGGGCCAGCCGCCGTCGTCGCCGGGCTCCCAGCGTGCATGACCGGGCACTTGCCTCCGGTCCGGGATGTGGTGTCTTCCATGATTCGCTCCCTTTGTATCGTGCCTGCCAGCGTATACGGCGGAAAGCTAACAGGCAGGTGTCATGGTCTCATACCCGTGGAATGGCGGTTCGGATGGTGACGAAACGCGGATCAGCGAGCCGCTTTCGGCCCCCGGTTCTTCCGTTACATTGGAGTGCATGAAAACCGGATTTCGGCGGCTCCTCTTGGCAGGGCTCTGGACGCTGGGCCTCGTCGCTGGGTCGGGCACCCCGGCTGCCGCCCAGTCGGCCACCGCCGGGGCCCCGCCAGCCTACCTGCCTGCCGACGCGCAGTTCATGACCGACATGATTGCCCACCACGCGCAGGCCGTGCTCATCGCCGGCTGGGCGCCCACCCATGGCGCCAGCGCCACGATCCGCACCCTGGCCGAGCGGATTGTCGCGGGCCAGGCAGACGAGATCGTGCTCATGCAGCGCTGGCTCGCTGACTACAAGGAGCCGGTGCCCGAGGGCACGGCGCACTACATGGCGGGCCACGACATGACGGGGATGGACCACGGGAGCATGCCCGGCATGTTGAGCCAGGCGCAGCTGGAGCAGCTGGATGCCGCGCGGGGGCCCGAGTTCGACCGGCTGTTCCTCACCTTCATGATCCAGCACCACGAGGGGGCGATCGTGATGGTGAACGCGCTGTTCGGGCAGGGTGCCGGCGAAGAGGAGCGCTCGTTCCGGTTCGCGTCCGACGTCTACGCCGACCAGACCACCGAGATTGACCGAATGCAGAAGATGCTGGCCGCCCTCCCGGCGGCCGGCAGCCAGTGAAACCTCAGGTGTCGCCGATCCGTCCAGCCGTCTCAGTCCCCCCACAGGAAGAACCCATGGCTTTTCCAAGTGCTGTCCGCGGCCGGGCGTTTGTGCTCGGCCTGCTCGCCCTCGCCGCCTGTTCGAAGTCGACGACCCCCGGTGGTTCTGGAATGTCATCCGTGGCCCCGAAGCCGGACCCGCGAGTTGGCCTGAGGGCCGGCATGTGGGACGCGGCCGAGGCCGCCTGGAACGTGCGGCTCGTGTCCACGACACCGCCCTCCGAGAAGTTCGCCGGCGTCACCAACTCGGACATCTCGTTCCTCAGGAACTACGCGATCCAGGGCAACTACAACGGCTTCCAGGTGTGGGATATCAGCAACCCGGCGGCGCCGACCCTGAAGCTCGGGTTCCTCTGTCCCGCGTCGCAGAGCGACGTGTCGGTCTACAAGAACCTCCTCTTCGTATCGGGTGAGGGTAACTCGGGCCGAGTGGACTGCGGTGCCCAGGGCGTGCGCGACAGCGTCAGCGCCGACCGCCTGCGCGGCATCCGGATCTTCGATGCCACCGACATGGCCAATCCGAAGTACATCGCCAACGTGCAGACCTGCCGCGGATCCCACACCCACACGGTGGTGGTTGACCCGAAGGACGCGGACAACGTCTACATCTACGTGTCCGGGTCGGCCGGGGTGCGGTCGCCTACCGAGCTCCCGGGTTGTTCCAAGCTCGCTCCAGACAAGGACCCGAACTCGGCGCTGTTCCGCATCGAGGTGATCAAGGTGCCGCTGGCGCACCCGGAGCAGGCGGCGATCGTGAGTTCGCCGCGCATCTTCAGCGACCTCGTTGCGCCGCCCGAGCACGGCGAGGCGCCGGTCGACATCGCGGAGTCGAAGAAGGCAGCCGCCGAGGCCCGCGCGAAGGGTGGCTATACCGCGGAGATCCAGGGGCAGGAGTATGTCCTGCCCCCGCAGATGATCAATCCGATGCTGGACAGCATCGCGAAGACGCGTGGCGCGACGACGCCGAACGGCGCCGACAGCGCGGCATTGCGCGCTGCCCTGCCGGCGATGATCACGGCGCGGTTCGGGTCGCCTCCAGAAAAGGGTGCCATCCGTCCCGGCCCGACGCAGTGCCACGACATTACCGTCTATCCGGCGATCGGCCTGGCCGGTGGCGCGTGTGGCGGCTATGGCCTGCTGCTCGACATCAAGGACGTGGCCAACCCGAAGCGGATCGGTGCCGTGGCCGATTCCAACTTCTCGTACTGGCACTCGGCGACGTTCAACAACGACGGCACCAAGATCCTCTTCTCCGACGAGTGGGGCGGCGGCGGGCAGCCCAAGTGCCGCGCCAGCGACAAGCCGGAGTGGGGTGCCGATGCGATCTTCACGCTGGTCGATCGCAAGATGGTGTTCCAGAGCTACTACAAGATGCCGGCCGCACAGACCAAGTACGAGAACTGCGTCGCACACAACGGCTCGCTGATCCCGATCCCCAATCGCGACGTGATGGTGCAGGCATGGTACCAGGGCGGCATCTCGGTGTTCGACTGGACCGATGCGAAGAACCCGATGGAAATCGGCTTCTTCGACCGGGGCCCAGTTGATTCCACGGAGATGGGCAACGGCGGGTCGTGGTCGGTGTACTGGTACAACGGCCTGATGATCAGCTCCGAGATTGGCCGCGGGCTCGACATCTTCGAGCTGCTGCCGAGCGCGTTTATTTCCCAGAACGAAATCGACGCGGCGAAGACGGTGCACCTCGACTACTTCAACGCGCAGGACCAGCCGAAGTTCACGTGGCCTGCGAGTTTTGCCCTGTCGGGCGCGTACCTCGACCAGCTCGAGCGGTCGAAGGGCCTCGGCGCGAGCCAGATCGCGGCGGCGCGGAAGTCCCTCACCAGCGCGCAAGGCATGTCCGGCCAGGCGCAGAAGGATGCGCTGTCGTCATTGTCGAAGACGCTCGAGTCCGATGCCGCCGGTGCCGCGGACAAGTCGAAGGTGAAGGCGCTGGCCAATTCCGTGAAGGACCTGGCAGCAAAGCGCTGACGGTACGGAGGCCATGACGTGACCGATCCCGGCCCACGCAAACCCGCAGACATCCGCGAGTTTACGCCGAGATCGGTTGCGGTTGGCCTGGTTGTGGCGCTGATCATCGGCGCTTCCTATCCGTATGTCGTGCTGAAGTTTGGTTTCGGCCCCAACATCTCCGTGGTCTCCGCCTTCTTCGGTTTCCTGGCGCTCGGCATCTTCTCGAAGAACTACAATCGCTGGGAGAACAACATCGTCCAGACGGCGGGCACCGCCGCCGGGCAGATCGCGTTCCTCTGCTGGCTGCTGGCGGCGTTCGACATGCTCGCCGCCGAGCCGGGGAGCGGGTTCAGCGTGCACCTCACGCGGCTGCAGACGTGGATCTGGCTCTCGATCTCCGGCATTCTCGGCGTGCTGCTTGCGGTACCCCTCCGCAAGCACTTCATCGACGACGAGAAGCTGCCGTTTCCCGATGGCATTGCCGCCGGTGAAACGCTCATCATGCTCGATGCGCGCGATGCGCAGTCGCGCCGCTCCGCCTTCGCGATGGTTGGCTCGATGCTGTCGTCGGGCCTGCTGTTCTTTGCCACGCAGGTTCGCTGGATCGCCGAGCTGGTCGCGTTCAGGGTGAATGCCTGGTCGCCGGTGGTGGGTCTCGGCTTCGGCATCTCGCTGCTCAACATCGGGTCCGGCATCATCATCGGGCTCCGCATCACGGGGAGCATGCTGCTCGGCGGGCTGATCGCCTGGATCATCGGGCCGGTGTGGCTGCTGGATCACGGCCTCATCACCGAGTCATCGCGGCGGGTGGATATCCTGTTGCTGGTGATGTGGCCCGGCGTCGGCATGCTCATCGCGGGCGGCATCACCACCTTGCTGCTGCGCTGGCGGGTGCTGGCCCGGACCTTCCAGAGCCTGTCCACTGCGGCCGACCTGAGCGGGGACCTGTCGCTTCGGTGGGTGGGGATCGGCAGCCTCATCGCGAGCACGCTGCTGGTGCTGGTGCAGCGCGCCTTCTTCGGCACGCCGGTGTGGCACTCGGTGCTGGCGATCCTGCTCGCGATTCCGCTCGGCCTCGTGGCCCTGCGCGTGCTCGGCGAAACGAACTGGGGCCCGATCTCCACCATGGCCAACCTGACCCAGGCGCTTTTCGGGGTGGTGGCCCCGGGCAACCTGAGCGCGAGCATGGTGGCGAGTGCCACCACCAGTGCCGTGGCGGCGGAGTCGGAAGGGCTGATGCAGGACTACAAGGCGGGCAGCATGATCGGCTCGACGCCGCGCATCCTGACCTACATGCAGCTCATCGCGGTACCAGTGGGTGCGCTGGCGCTGGCGTTCATGTACCCGGTGCTGCGCGATACCTACGGCATCGTCGGCGAGCATGCACAGCTCAGCAGTCCGACCTCGCAACGGTGGGTCGGCTTTGCGAAAATCGTGACGCAGCAGCTCACCGGGCCGGCCGCGATGACCGCGGAAGCCATGGCGCGGCTCACCTGGATGAAGTGGTCGTTTGCGGTGGGTGCCTGCTTCGGGCTGATCTTCACTTTCCTCGAGCAGCGGAAGTCGTGGCGCGCCTTCGTGCCCTCACCGACAGGAATGGGCATCGGCGTGCTCATTCCCATCAGCGCGGTGACCACGATCTTTCTCGGCGCGCTGGCCGACCGGATCTGGGAGAAGGCAAGGCCCGAATCACACAAGCGCTATTCGATTGCCACGGCGTCCGGGTTCATTGCGGGGGAGGCGATCGTGGCGGTGATCATTCCACTGTTGGTGACCCTTGGCCTGATCAGGCTTGCGAGCTGACGCTCCGCCCTCACCCTCCGGTGTGCTCGACCGCGCCCTCGGCCGGCGCGACCTGACCCTGTTCGCCATCAACCGCGTCATCGGGGCCGGGATCTTCGGCATCCCGACGGTGCTGTATGCCGGTGTCGGGTCGCTCAGCGTCGTGGCGTTCGTGCTTGCCGCAGTTGCCGTCTCGCTCATCACCCTCTGCTTTGCCGAAGTGGGCAGCGCCTACCGTGATACCGGCGGCCCGTACCTCTATGCGTACCGCACCTTCGGCCCGCTGGTCGGGTTCGAGGTGGGCTGGCTGATGTGGGTGACGCAGCTCGGCGGGTTCGCCGCGGTGATCAACCTGTTCGTGAACTACGTCGGCTGGTTTGTCCCGTCCGCCACCGCCGGCGGGCCTCGCGTCGCCATCGTTGCGATGATCGTGACCTCTCTGGCGGTGGTCAACGTGCTCGGTGTGCGGCGCGCTGCACTGGTTAACAACATCCTTGCCCTCGGCAAGCTGGTGCCGCTCGTCCTATTTGTGACCGTAGGCGCCTTCTTCATCGACCCCTCCCGCTTCGCGCTCGCGACCCCGCCCACGGCGGTGGCATTCTCAGGCGCTGTGCTCGTCGCGGTCTATGCGTTCAGCGGGTTCGAGGTGCTGGGTGTGCCGAGCGGTGAGATACAGGATCCGGAGCGAACCATCCCCTTCGCCCTCCTGGCCGGACTCGCGGTGGTGGCGATCATCTATGTCGGGGTTCAGGTGGTCGCGATCGGCACGCTGCCTGACCTGGCGACCTCATCACGGCCGCTGGCCGACGCCGCCGGGCGGATCTTCGGACGTGCCGGCGCCACCGTCATGGTGACGGGTGCCCTCATCTCGACGCTTGGTGTGTCACACGCCATCCTCCTCGCAGCCGGGCGAATGCCATTCGCCATGGCGGGGCGGCACCAGCTGCCGGGCTGGATCGCGGCGGTGCATCCCGTGTACCGGACGCCATTCGCCGGGCTGGTC
>JANNSD010000104.1:0-10726 GCA_031402225.1 Gemmatimonadota bacterium
TCGGCATCCAGATCGGCGGCATCGGTGCCCTGGTGCCGGAGCGCAAGGCCGACCTCGCGCGGCTCGGTTTCCGCGCCATGCTCGCGGGCACGCTGGCCAACTTCCTCTCGGCGACCATCGCCGGTATGCTGCTCTGATGGACGGCTCCCGGCTCCTTGGCCTCGTCGGCATCGCCACGATGCTGCTGCTCGCCGTGCTCCTCTCCTACGATCGCCGGCACATCAACTGGCGCCGTGTCGCGAGCGGACTGGCGCTGCAGGCTGGACTTGCCATCCTGATGCTCCGGACCGGCGCGGGCGAGGCCCTCTTCGCTCGTATCGGGATGATCTTCAACGCCCTGCTCCGCTTCCAGGAGCAGGGGGCGCGGTTCGTCTTCGGTAACCTGGTCCAGCCTGATCTCGCCGTCGGCGTTCCCGGAGCCGGCGGGGTGCTCGACACCAGCGCAGGGTACGTTGTCCGCACCGGCGCCATGTTCGCGTTCAGCGTGATCCCGACCATCATCTTCCTCTCTGCGCTGATGGCGATGCTGTACTACCTCGGCGTCATGACCTTCATCATGAAGGGCATCGGCTGGCTCCTTCAGCGCACCATCAAGACGTCAGGCGCCGAGACGCTGGCCGCGGCCGCCAACATCTTCCTGGGTGCGGGGCAGGTGCCACTGCTCATCCGGCCATTCGTGTCGCGGCTCACCGCCTCGGAACTCTTTTCGGTGATGGTCGTGGGGTTTGCCACGGCGTCGAGCGCCGTGACGGCGGCCTACGTCGCGATACTGGCGCCACACATCGCCGGCGTCGCTGGAAGCCTGATGACCGCCAGCGTACTCAACGCCACCGCCGGGCTCCTCCTCAGCAAGATCTTCCTGCCGGAAACCGGCGTGCCCGTCACTGCCGGCTCGCTGGACATCACCGTGGAGAAGACCGACTCCGGAGTGTTCGATGCCATGGCGAACGGGGCCCTGAGGGGCATCCAGCTGGCCATCAACATCGTGGCAATCGTCATTGCGCTCGTGGCCCTCGTGGCGATGCTCAACGCCGCGCTCAGCTGGGTGGGCGGGCTGGTCGGGCACCCTGGGTTGAGCCTCCAGGCCATCGTCGGCCAGCTGCTGCGCCCGCTGATGTGGATCATCGGCGTGCCGTGGGGCGACACCGCGTACGTCGGGGGACTGGTCGGGCTCAAGGTGTCACTCGTCGATCTCGTGGCGTACCGGCAGCTGGCCGCCGACCTCGCCGGCGGCATGACGCTCGACCCCCGCAGCGTCGTCATCGCCACCTACGTGTTGCTCGGCTTCGCCAACGTCGCCACCATCGGCGTCCAGATCGGCGTCGTTGGCGGCCTGGCACCGGAGCGCCGCAGCGAGGTCGCCCGATATGGTGTGCGGGCCATGATTGCCGGCAACCTGGCCGGCTTCATGTCGGCGAGCCTCGCCGGGATGCTCGCGTGACGGGCGCGACCCACGCGCTCCGCGCCTTCCTCGGCTCCCGGAAGCCCGTCGCCCTCATCGTGCTCGGCAGCGGCCTCGGCGACCTCGCTGATCACCTCGACGGCGCGACCCGCCTCCCGTATGCCGATATCCCCGGCTTTCCCATCCCCACCGTCCAGGGCCACAAGGGCGAGCTTGTCCTCGGCAAGCTCGGCGGTCGCGACGTCCTCGCCCAGGGCGGCCGCTTCCACATGTACGAGGGCCACGACGCTGACACCAGCGCCCTTGGCGTACGCACCGCGGCGGCGTGCGGCATCCGCACCGTGCTGCTGACCAATGCCGCGGGCGGCATCCGCCGCACCTTCAGCCCCGGTACGTTGATGCTCATCGCCGACCACATCAACCTGCAGTTCCAGAGCCCCCTCGTGGGCGCGGTACGCTCGGGTGAGGAGCGCTTCCCCGACATGTCGTCGCCGTACGATCCCGCGCTCCGCGGCCTCGCCCGAGATGTCGCCCGCGCCCATGGAATACAGCTCGAGGAGGGCGTCTACGCCGGCCTGCTCGGCCCCAGCTATGAGACCCCCGCCGAGATCCGCATGCTCGAGCGCCTTGGGGCCGACGCGGTCGGCATGTCCACCGTCGCCGAGGTCCTCGCGGCGCGCGCGCTCGGCCTTCGCTGCCTGGGCATCTCCACCGTCACCAACCTTGCGAGCGGCATCGGGCATGGTGTCCTGAGCCACTCCGAGGTCATGGCGACAGCGCGTGCTGTCCGGACCGAAATGGTGGTCCTCTTCACCGGCATCGTGGAGCGACTCAGCTGATGACTGACGACTCGCGCCTCACGCCTCACGCCTCACGACTGCCGACTCACGACCCCCAACTCCCGACTCACGACGGCATGCGCCTCGCCCAGATCGGCATGCTCCTCAACATGGTGCTGGCCGTGGTGAAGGTGCTGGCCGGCCTGGTCGGTCACTCCTACGCCCTGATCGCCGACGGCATCGAGTCGGCGGCCGACATCTTCGGGTCGCTCATCGTGTGGAGCGGCCTCCGCGTGGCCCGCCGCAGTGCCGATACCGCCTATCCCTTCGGCTATGGCAAGGCCGAGGCCCTCGCGGCGGCGGCGGTGGGCCTCATGCTGGTGGGGGCCGCCATTGGCATCTCCATCGAGGCCATCCGCGAGATCCTGATCCCGCATCACGCACCGGCGCCCTTCACGCTCGTCGTGCTGGTGGGCGTGGTGCTGATCAAGGAGCTCTTCTTCCGCCGCGTCCAGCGTGCCGCGGTGGCATCGGGTAGCACCGCGGTGCGGGCCGATGCCTGGCACCATCGCAGCGATGCCATCACGTCGCTCGCGGCCTTCATCGGGATCAGCATCGCGCTGATCGGCGGGCCCGGCTGGGAGCAGGCCGACGACTGGGCCGCACTGCTCGCGGCGTGTGTCATCGTCTACAATGGCGTGCAGGTCATGCGCCCGGCGCTGCAGGAACTCATGGACCGGGCACCCGGCGCGCCGCTCCTCACCCGCGTCGAGCACGCCGCGCATTCGGTCACCGGCGTGCTCGCCACCGAGAAGCTGAAGATGCGCCGCGCCGGCACGGCCTACTATGTGGACCTTCATGTCCAGGCTGATCCGACGCTCTCGCTGCACCAGGCCCATATTCTGAGCGGTATGGTCAAGGGCGCTATCCGCGCGGCGGTGCCCGAGGTGTCGGGCGTGCTGATTCACATGGAGCCGTATGAGGACGTGAAGACGTGAGGACGTGAGGACGTGAGGACGTGAAGACGTGAAGACGTGAGGATGTGAAGACGTGAAGACGTGAAGACGTGAAGACGTGAGGACGTGAAAACGTGAAGGCCAGGAGGGATGGGGCGCCCGGCGAGGGATCGTGGAACGCACGGGTGCAGCGGATCGAAGGGGAACTCCGGCGTGCGTTCCCCTTTCCCGAAGCCGGGCGCCCCGCCCGACTGGCCTCAGGCAAAGTGGCTCAGCGGTCCATGTCCCGCACCGAACCCCGGCGCAGATGCGATCGCGCGCACCACGTACTCGAGCCCAGCCTCCACGGCGCCCTCGAGTGCACGTCCGGACGCCAGCCCGGCCGTGATCGCCGCCGACAGCGTGCAGCCCGTCCCGTGGGTGGACGTCGTCTGGATCCGCGGGTGGCTGAACCGCCGGATGCCCGCCGCGGTGGCCAGCAGGTCCACGATGGTATCGTCCGCCAGGTGCCCGCCCTTGAGCAGCACCGCGGCGACGCCCGAGTCGAGCAGCACGATCGCCGCGCGCTCCATCTGCGCCACGTCGCGCACTTCGAGCCCGGTCAGCAGCGCTGCTTCATCCAGGTTGGGCGTCACCAGTGTGGCCAGCGGCAGCAGCCGATCCCGAATGACCCGCTCCGCATCGACCGACAGGAGCCGGTCACCCGACGTCGCGATCATGACGGGATCTACCACCAGTGGCGTCCAGCCGAAGCTCCGGATACAGTCCGCTGCCGTCGTGGCCAGGTCTGCGTCGGCCAGCATCCCGGTCTTGAGCGCATCCGGCGGAATGTCCGCGGCCAGGGCCTCGAGCTGTTGACGCAGGAACGCAGCCGGCACCACGTGCACGCCGCTCACACCCAGCGTATTCTGCGCGGTCAGCGCCGTGAGCGCGGCCATGCCGTACACACCGAACTGATGAAAGGTCTTGAGATCGGCCTGGATGCCCGCGCCCCCACTCGGGTCTGATCCGGCGATCGACAGCGCCACACGCATGAGTGCACTCGCAACGTTGATTCGTGACCTGAAGCGTCGCCGCGGACGCGAGCGCCGCGCGCTCGCCCTCGCCGAGGGCGTCCGCCTCATCGAGGAGGCCCTGGCCGCCGGCATTCCCATCCGCGGCGTCGTCATCTCGCCCGCGCTCGAAGCTACCCGTCGGGGCGAAGCGCTGAAAGGCGCACTCATCACCGCCGGCGTCAAGCTCGAGACCGTCGACGATCGCGCGCTCACCGATCTCGCCGACACCGAGCACCCGCAGGGGGTGCTCGCCGTCATCGAGCCCCGCGACTGGTCCCTGGACGACATCGCCCTCACCCCGCACGGCGCTGTCCTTGTCCTCGACGCCGTGCAGGATCCCGGCAACGTGGGTACCATGGTGCGCACCGCGCTGGCCCTGGGCGCGGCCGGGATCGTCGCCTTGCCCGGTACCGCCGATCTCAGCAACCCGAAAGTCATCCGCGGCGGCATGGGGGCAACCTTTCGCCTGCCCTGTGTGGCTACCGATGCGGAGACGCTGGCCGCATGGGCGGGCGCGAATCATGCCGAGGTGTGGATCACCCACGTGGCGGGTGAGCCCGTGCCCCGCGCGCCCCGGTCGACGCCCATCCTCATGGTCGTGGGCAATGAGGGCGCCGGCGTGGGCGAATCGATGACCGCACACGCGTCCCGCCGCGTGGGCATTCCCCTCACCCCTGGCGCCGAGTCGCTCAACGTGGCGGTGGCAGCCGGGATCCTACTCTACGAGGTCTTGCGTGCCGATTGACGGACTGGGTTCGAACTTTTTCTACATCGTGGCGGGCGCGTTCGGCCTGCTCATCGGCAGCTTCCTGAACGTGTGCATCCTTTCCTGGGGCAAGGAACCGCCCGAGTCGGTGCTGCGCCCCCGGTCGCGCTGCCCGAAGTGCGGCAACCAGATCGCCTGGTACGACAACATCCCCGTCGTGTCCTGGCTCATCCTCCGTGGCAAGTGCCGCGCATGCAGCCAGTCGATCTCCCTCATGTACCCGCTGGTCGAGCTCGCCACCGCCATCATCTGGGTCTATTTCGTCTGGCTCTTCGGTCCCACCCTCGCCGCGATCCGCGCCGCGGTGTTCTTCACTCTGCTGCTCGGCATTCTCGTCTCCGACGCCCGCGCCATGATCATCCCCGATGAGTTCACCATCGGCGGCATCGTGCTCGGCCTCGTCATTACCGGGATCGGTGGCGGCGTGCACGGCATCGCCTTCTCCCTCATCGGCGGCGCGCTCGGCTTCGGGATTCTCTGGCTCGTCGGCTGGCTGGGCACGATCATCATGAAGCAGGACGCCATGGGCGGCGGCGACATCAAGATGATGGGCATGGTGGGCGTCTTCGTCGGCTGGTCCGGTGTGCTGCTCACCATCTTCCTCGGCGCACTCATCGGCACCATCGTTTTTCTTCCGCTCTCCCTCATGGGAAGGAAGAAGCTCGTCCCCTTCGGCGTCTTCCTGGCCATCGGTGCCGGTGTCGCGTACCTCTTCGGCCCGAAGATCGTGCAGTGGTACTCCGTGACGTACCTCGGCGCCTGATGCGCGCAGTCTGCTGTTTCCTGGTGCTGGCGGTCGCCGGCTGTCGCGGCAAGCCGAGAGAAACCGACGCCGATCGCAATCTCGCCCACCTCGTCGACAGCCTCATGCCCGCCGTCGAGCAGAGCACCGGACTCAAGTTCAAGCGCCACCCCGAGGCGGTGCTGCGCACCCGCGACGAAGTCCGCAGCTTCGTCCGCGCCAAGCTCGCCCAGGAGATGCCCCCGGAGCGATTTCTCCAGCTCACGAGGGCCTACACCCTGCTCGGCCTCCTCCCTGATTCGCTCGACCTTCGCGCCGTCATGGAGGAGATGCTCTCCCAGCAGATCGCCGGCTACTACGATCCCGACTCCGCCACCCTGTACGGTGTCGCCGGCGCGGAGGGTCCGGTGCTCCGCCTCACCGTCGCGCACGAGCTGGTGCACGCGCTGCAGGACCAGTACATGCCGCTCGACTCCATCCTCAAGGACAAGAGCAGCAACGATCGCTCCGCCGCGGCACAGGCCATCCTCGAGGGACAGGCCAACTATGCGTCCATCGTCATGCTCCAGGGCGCCGAGATCGCACAAAGCCAGGCCTTCTGGGACGAGTTCCGGAAGACGGGAGAGCAGATGCTTTCGGGCGGCGACATGGGCACTGTCCCCGCCGTGCTGCGCGAGGGATTGCTCTTTCCCTATCTCAGTGGCGCCGAGTTCATGCTCTGGTGGCGCCAGTCCCCCTTCAGCGACACCCTGCCGTACGGGCCGCGCATGCCCCGCTCCACCGAGCAGATCATGCACCCCGAGCGCTACGAGCGCGGGGACGTGCCCATCGACATCCAGTTCACCGACACCGTCCCCGGCAGCTACGAGGACGTGCTCGGCGAGTTCGATATCCGGTTGCTCATGCAGGAACTCACCGGCCGGAAGGCGAGCGACGCGGCACTGCCGCTGGGCTGGGGCGGTGACCGCTTCCGCCTCGACGAGGGCAGGGGCGGGCCGGCGCTCGTGTGGATGTCGGTGTGGGATGAGCCCCGCCATCGCGACTGGTTCCTCGCCGCCACGGGCGCGAAGTTCACGGCGAGGGCGAAGCCCGGATACAAGGCGCAGGTCGACACCATGACCGTGAACGGACGCGCCGGGCTGCGCTATTCCATCGGCAAGGATGGCTGGGATGGCTGGTCCAAGCTTCCCGGTGCAGTGATACCACCACCGAACTGACCGAGGTGCCTGGGCCAGGTAACCCCCTGCCCGACAGGCCTGCTCGCACGCATCACGGCAGTTGCGTCAGCACCAGCGACACATCATCCGCGTAGTGCCCGTCGAACTCAGGCAGCGTCCCGTCGTCCACCACGTCCTCGTACGGGTAGATCTCCACTGCCACATAGCGCGTCCCCACCGGCAGCACGTCGAACTGCACCTGCAGTTGCTGCCAGCTTCCCGCGGTCGAGTTGAGCGTTGCGGATCGGATCTGGCCCACCGGCGGCGGATAGTCCGCGGGGAACGTCCCGGGAGATCCGGGGAACGCGAGCACCCGGAGGTCGAAGCGCGTGTCGGTCTCGGCGTCGCCAGCGACGCGGTTGACGAACGCACTGGCGTCGAGCCGCACCTTGCCGGCGTCAATGTCCACGGCGTACGCGCTGAGATCCACGGTCTGCCACTGCTGCGACGTGAAGAAGCCGGTGCCCGCCACCAGGCCGGTGGCGGTGAACTTGAGCATCCGCGATCCCGTTCTCGGGGTGACACCCTGCTCGCTCGCCACCCGCGCGGCGAGGTCCCCTTGCCATATGCCTGCGGTGCTCGGCAGCGCGCCGACCACCACGTTGGACGCCTCGAAGCCGGGATTGAGGAGCAGGTTCGTGCCAAAACCGGCGGGCGGCGCGTCGAACGTGGCCGTCGCGCTGAGGGTTGTGTCCCCCGCCGTCGGGCTGAATGCCAGCCTGCACGTGGTACCCAGCACCTCGCTGCATCCGGTCCATGAGACGAACACGCTGCCCTCATTGGGGATGGCGACGAGGTCGAAGACACCGCCCGCGCCGGCCTCCTCGAACGTGTCACTGCAGGTCCCGCTCGTAACGCCCGCGGAACCGGCACAGGCGATGTCGACGGCGGGCTCGTTCGACTCCACCACACCGCCCCCCGTGCCGCTCACGCCGACCCTGACCGTGATGCTGTAGAAGGGTGCCAAGCCGCCGCTACCGCACCCCATGAGCGTAGCGAGCACGACCGCGGCGAGGAGGCGCGGCCGCCAGTTGCAGGCGAGCAGGGTCATTGGAGTCTCCAGTGAGTGACCCTTATACAAACGTCGGGACGCCGGTATTCGTCTCACTGTCGCCTTGGCGGCGCTGCGGGGTAACTCTGGATACCGACCCCACCGGGCCGGGGTATCTTGGTGAACACTCTTGGCAGGGAGCCACCGTGAAGTCGAGTGCATCCGGCCGCACCCTGCGCGCCGCGCTGGTTATGCTGACCCTGGCGGCCAGTTCCGCCGCGGCGCAGGCCGCCATTCGCCAGGAGCGGGTAAAGTTCGCGCCCGTCACCTCCTCCGCCACGATCAAGCGCACCACCAAGGGTGACCAGGACATCGACTACCTGCTGGGCGCAGCCGCAGGGCAGACGATGAAGGTGACGCTCGATGCGAGCAACACCAGCGCCTACTTCAACGTCCTGCCGCCCGGCTCGCAGGGCGAAGCCATCTTCGTCGGGTCGACGTCGGGGAATTCCTTCAGCGCACCGCTCGCGTCATCCGGCGATTACACGGTCCGCGTGTGCGGGTTTGGGGTGATCCGCGGCAGTCCCGGCAATGCCGATGTGCACCTCGCCGCGCCGGGCGTTGAGGTGACCTCGCCCGGTGCAAAGGCGCAGGTCATCAGGTTCGCGGGCAGCACCGTCACCGCGGTCGGTTCCGGCACGCGCCTGAAGGTGACGAGGGAGGGCGACCAGTGGTCGATCACCATCGATGACCGCGAGCACTACATCATCCCCGACGCCGTGATCATGGGTGGTTGAGGGAAAGCCGTATCGTCCCGGCCCGCCCGCCGTGATAGATTCTCCCCCGTGACCAACCTCCTGCGACCTCTCGCCACGCTCGCCCTCCTGGCGGGCGTGGCATCGCCCGCGCATGCGCAAAAGCAGCCGCCGCCGCCAGGCCCCCGCGTTCCGGTTGCGGCCGACTCCGCAGGCCTCACCTCCGCCGACAGCCTCATCCGGCCCATTCCACCCGCCGACATTCCCGCGGCGGCCGATCGCGTCACGTCCTCGACCATGGACCTGATCACCAGCGCCAGCCCCGACGCAGGCACGCGTGCGGTGCTGGCCGGTATTCCCGTCCTCGCCGACTCGCTCTCCCGCGACGAGCCGGTGGAAAGTCTTGGCGCCAGGGGGCTCCTCTCCCGCCGCGGCCTCGCCGATCTCGGCCTCATGTGGTCGGCCCGCGACAGGAAGGTCATGGCGTGGCGGCGCGAGTTGCAGCAGTCCGCCGCCGAGGTCGACTCGGCGCGGCGGCAGGTAAAGCGCTCACTCGCCGTCTGGCGCGTCACCCAGGCCGAGCCCGACACAATGGCGTATACCCCGGCGCTGCAGCGGCGGGCCGACGCCGTTGTGGCACGGCTCGAACAGGCCGACAGCCTGCTCGCCGACCGCGGTACCACGCTCCTCAATGCCGAACTCGAACTGTCCGATGTCAACGGTCGCATCTTCACCGAGTTGCAGGCCGTCGCTACCGCTCGCGCCAATGCCCGGCGCAACCTGTTGCGCCTCGACAGCCCGCCCCTCTGGAACAGCTTCACCCCCCAGGGCAACGCCGGGCCTGGTTGGGCGGCCCGCCCGCGCCCGTTAGATCAACTCGTCTGGTTCTTCGGCCGGAACCGAGGCATGCTCGTTGCCCAGGGGCTGCTCAGCCTCCTGGCGATACTGCTTGCGCTGCGTCACCGCGGCAACCTCGGTCGCACCGCCGAGCAAGAAATTCCTTCCGGGCCGTACTACGAGGTGCTGCGCCGACCGGTCGCGGCGGTCGCACTCCTCGGCATCTCCGCGACGCTGCTGCTCTACCCGCTCGCGCCACTCGCGGTCTACGACGCGGCCCTCATCGCTGCCGCGGTGCCGCTGCTGCTGCTGCTGTCGTCCCTTGTGCCGCGCGACCTCGTCAGCCCGGCCCGGCTCGTTCTCGGCTTTTTCGTGCTGCAGCGCGGCCTCGCCATGTTCTTCATTGGCACGCCACCGTTTCGCCTCGTGCTGCTGGGCACCTCGCTGGTGTGGCTCGCCCTGCTCTGGATCGGCCTGCGACCCGGCGGGGTCCTGCGGCATCGGGAACCCGGGTGGCGGTACACCCTGCAGGTGGTCGCCTGGCTGCTCTTCGCGGGCGGCGCGCTTGCGATCGCTGCCAACGTCGTCGGCAACGTCACCCTCACCGATGCGCTCAACGCTGGCGTCGCCGCCACGCTGTACCTCGCCATCCTCTTTGCCGCCATTACCCGGATCACCGAGATCCTCCTCTCTCAGGCGGTCCGCTGGGGTGCCAGGTGGTCGCGCTACCTCCGTGAGCGCGGCGATCGCGTGCTCACGGTGATCGAGCGTGTCATGGTGACCGTGTTCGGCGTGCTCTGGTTCATCACCTCGCTCAAGGCCTTTTATCTCTGGGCGCCCCTGCTCGACACTCTCCAGAGAGCGTTCGGCGCCTCGATACGCCTTGGCGGGGCCTCGCTGTCGCTGGGCACCATCCTCCTCTTCGGCGTGGTGCTGTGGGCCGGCCTCACGATCGCGCGCCTCGTCTCCGGCGTGATCGAGCTCGACCTGCTCACGCGCATGAACCTCGGGCGCGGGGTGCCCGTCACCGTGGGGTCCCTGCTGCGCTATGCCCTCATCGCCATCGCCTTCCTCTTCGCCCTCGCGGCCGCCGGCGTCGATCTCAGCCGCCTCGCCATTCTGGGCGGCGCGCTCGGTGTCGGCATCGGCTTCGGTCTGCAGAACATCGTCAACAACTTCGTCTCCGGCCTGCTGCTCGCCTTCGAACGACCCGTGAGCGTCGGGGA
>JANNSD010000105.1:0-4215 GCA_031402225.1 Gemmatimonadota bacterium
TCAACACCGTCCTGCTGGCCAAGCTCGATGAACGGGACTACATCATTCGTGAGTGACCCCACGTGTTACCCATGTTGCCGGATAGATCTGTTACCCATCATCCCGGTTGCTCATTGTCTGAGGTTGTCGGGCGTGGCGCCCGGTAACAAGCGCGACGTCAGGACCTAACCAACCTCCAGAATTGATCCTCTCCAATGATGGTGACGCGGTGACCCCTGACGGCAAGCCGGCGGATCTCCATCAGCTTGAGCCCGCCGGCCTTGCCGGCCGCCTGCTGGGCGTTGGGGCGACCACGCACCAGGACGTCGATGGTTGGACCCGGGCTGGCAGGGAACCGAGCCCCGGCTTTCCGGGCTGCGGCTCCGGCGTGCTTGCGCGGGCGGCGGAGGAATCCGGTGAAGGAAATGGTGCGACCCTTGAGACTCCTGATACGGCCCGATTTCACGTGGCCCAGCAGGCGCGCGGGTTCGCGGTGGGGTATGGCCGGGCCGATCCCTGCTGCGGGAACTGGCGCGGTATCTGGAGGACTGGCGGACACGGGCGCAGCGGGGCCATCTAAGCACGCGCCACGTGTGGGATAGGGGACTTGAAGATTCGGGTATTCTTCGGTCCGGGCAGGAGAGGCTGGCGCGCAGGCCATCAACCGCGCAGAATGGTGTGAGCCGCGCAGAATGGTGTGAGCCGCGCAGCCTGCCAGCCATGGGACATTTGCCCCGGGGGTGACGCAATCGGTGCCTGTCGCTATGTTCTCCCATCTTGCGGACTTACAGATACGCTATCGCGGTGGGCAGCGGCCCGCTTCTGGCTGGTGAGGGAAGCAAACGCTCGCCGGGGCTTCTCGCGTGGGAATAGGTGCCGGGAGCGTGTGGTGGATTCCGAACGAGTCTTGGAACTGTGAACCGGCTGGGGGCGAGCACGCTGGCATCGTTCTGAAGGCTGAGGGAAACCGACGGGCTCCGACTGTAGTGGCCCTGTTTACCAGCAGCTCAGCACCACAGGACCACGACGAGGGGAACGTCGTTGAGATGGTCGGCTGCCAGCCCCTGGGCGACCTGCGCTATGTCTACTTTCGCCCGTACAGCAAGGCGTTTCTCGCGGAGCAATTCGGCAACCCGTTCCGGCTTCTAGGAACTCTGGACGAGTATCCGCGTATGCAGTTACAGGAGTGCGTCATGATACACGTGATGACGAGACGGGTGGACTTTCGCACGATTACCTGCACTTGATGGAGCGCACACTGGAAATCATCGGTGAGTTGAGGGTACTGCCGGGCGAGGGCGAGCGTTGCGCGTTGGTGGTAGATGTGTGGCCGTCGCCTGAGGGTGAGATGGTGCGTATAGTGCCAGCTTACGTCGGCGAAGAGTACCACGCGAAACTGACTGATCGTGACGTTTGGGTTCCGGAAACGGAGTCGCCAACCGGCAAGCCTATGCTGCTCGCCTGCTGGAACTCGCGCAACCTCCCATTGGCGTTGCTCTCGGATCGGCTTGACGTGCCCAATGTGTCCGCCCAAGTGCTGGATGCCGTGCGGAGCATCTACTTGGCGGCCATTCTGCCAGTCGGCCAAGGGCACTATGCTGGCACCGAGTGGACCGGCACGCCGCTCGGTGACACAGAAGATGGTGAGCGCCTCGACTTCCAGATCGGCGAGCTGCAGGGCTGGGACGCTGAAGAGAGGGATGCACGCCAGTATGCGCGTGCTACGGAGACGCTAACGGACTTCATTTCGACGGCTGACTTCGCGTGCTTCCTGCAGCAGACGGTAGATGCGAGGCGTACTGGCCAACTCTTCCGCATCCTCGCGGAGAAGTTCGACTTGGACCTGCCCGTAGATTCGTCGGCCATTGTCGGCGGAGAGCAAGCTACGCAGGGATGCTTTTCTGCCACCGGGTCATTCCCCTGCCCTGCCACTGAGGGCGTGCAGGCCAATGAGTTTGAAGAGGACGAGATGTTGGCGAAGGCCGCATAAGTGGTGGACAAGAAGCAGCCGCCTGGGATTCGGTTTCGCGGCGTCGTGGTTGATCACATCAGGTTCGTAGATGTGCCTGCTGGTGCGACGAAGCCTGCTCGCCTCCACTACGCCATTCACGTCGACCGGCGTGCTACGGAAACCGTGGCCGACGTGGCGCTGACGTTCCGCATCGTAGATGAGAAGCGCGTGAAGGAGCATACCGCCGGGAAGCCTCTTGATGGCCAGTCGTTCGATGACTTCCTCATAGAGGTCCGCGTTACTGGCACTTTTGAGCCTGACGGCGCCGCCAATTTTCCGCTGACACAGTTTACGAACACCAACGCTGTCCCGCTGCTGACGCCCTTCGTCCGCGAGGCAGTCGCGCGGGTGACGTATAGTTCGCGCAATGGTGTTGTGCTGCTTCCACCGATCAACGTCCTCGCGCTGCTTGAGCAGTCCGCGGCGGCCGAGGCCGCAGAGACTGCCGAACAGGGCAGCTAGGTTCGAAGGTCGAGTGGCACTGAGGCCCCGGGGTACCGGGGCCTTTTGCTTGAATGCGGTGGCAACCGGCGTACAATCTCTCGTAGCTTCGTCGTGCATCTCCCGCTTCCCAGAGGACCCGAACGATGGACCCTATAACGCTGTCTGGGATGTGGAGCGCCGTAAAGCCGATGGTACCTGGCGCCCTCAGCAAAGCGAGGAAGTTCTGCGTTGGGAAGAAGGGGGAACTGGAGGCGCAGGCGCTGATCAAGGAATTGAACCGACTCACGGTCGAGCCGTACCCCGACCCCGCGACTGTACAGTACAAGTTGGCTCGGCTCGCCAGCCTGCTGCCAAAGCCGACGCCGGATTTAGTTCGCCTGCAGGGTGCCGTGGATGCCATCGCGACATTGGCCGACCTCCCCGCGACCACCACCTTCACGCAGTTGATCCGGCGCACGAATCCACCGAGGAAGATGGCGAAGAAGGCCACCGGAACAGGGCGTGTGATCCGCAGCTTCGCCCCTCGCAAACCAAAGGCTTACCGCCCCACCAGCGCGACCAAGAAAGCCCCGCCGAAGAAGGCGACGAAGTCGGTCGCGAAGAAGGGCCGCCCCCTGCGCTGAATATTCTTGGCGGGGCTTGACGGGGACTATCGGGCCCCTCGAGGCTTTAAGCTCCGCTAGCCGCCCACGAATACAACTAGGCCCCGCTACCGAAGTGGCAGCGGGACCTTGTTTTACCCTCTGTAGGCGTGGTGACCGAGCGGTTTAAGGCAGCAGTCTTGAAAAGCGCGCGGGACGACCATTTTCTCCGGTCGCCCCGCTCTGACTCCCCACCCTGCAACCTGCCTTACGCGTCCCGCTTTTCCTTGATGCGGGCAGCCTTGCCGCTCAGGGCGCGGAGGTAGTAGAGCTTCGCGCGACGGACCCGGCCGCGGCGCACCACCTCGATCGTGGCGATCGATGGGCTGTGGATCGGGAAGATGCGCTCGACACCAACGCCCGCGGACACCTTCCGGACGGTAAAGTTCTCGCTGATCCCACCACCCCGCTTCGCGATGACGATGCCCTCGAACGCCTGGAGGCGCTCCTTGTCTCCCTCACGCACGCGCACCATGACGCGGATCGTGTCACCGGCACCGAAGGGCGGAATGTCCGTCCGCAGACCTTCGCGGCTGAGTTCGATCATGTCCTGCATGGTCATATCCTCGTCTGGTGTTCTACGTCTGCAGAGGGCGAGCATGAGCGCGGAATGCGCTGATTCTTCACTCGCCATGCTATACCGCGCTGGTGCTGCTGCAACCCGATTCTTCGTTCGCTCGCTTCGCGAGCTCCTCAGAATGACAACTACTGCTCGCTTCGCGAGCTCCTCGGAATGACTATTCAACCCAAAGATCTGGGCGTCGCTCCTTGGTCAATTTCTCCGCTTGTTCGCGGCGCCAGGCGTCGATCTTCGCATGGTTGCCGCTCAACAACTCTTCCGGAACCTTCATCCCGCGATACTCAGGGGGCCGAGTATAGCTCGGCGGACTGAGCAGCCCATCATAGTGCGAGTCGCTGCTGGCGGACTCATGATCCCCAAGCACTCCGGGGAGCAACCTCACCACCGCGTCGATGATGGCCAGTGCCGCCGGCTCACCACCCGTGAGGACGAAGTCCCCCAGGGACAGCTCCTCAGTCGCCAGACCCTCGGCCACCCGCTGGTCCACGTCCTTGTAGTGGCCGCAGAGCAACGTCACCTGACTTTCGAGCGACAAGCGCACTGCATCAGCATGGCCGAAC
>JANNSD010000106.1:0-7195 GCA_031402225.1 Gemmatimonadota bacterium
CCATCTTCAATGGCCAGCGCTGGCAGCAGGCCCACGTCGTCCGATGATGCGATTCCTCGGGTTGCGCCTGGCACTCCTCGTCCCGACGCTGCTCGGGGTGCTCCTGGTGACCTTCCTGCTGCTCTACGTCGCCCCCGGCGATCCGGTGCAGGCGATGGTGGGCGAGCGCGCCGACCCCGAGACCCTCGTGCGCCTGCGGCAGGAACTCCATCTCGACGAATCGCTGCCGCGCCAGTTCGGGCACTATGTCGGCAACATCCTGAGCGGCAACCTCGGCACGTCGTACATCACCCGCCGGTCCGTCGTGTCCGAGCTGCGGCATCGCTTCCCCGCCACGCTGCGCCTCGCGCTCGCCGCGATGCTGTTCGCCACCACGCTCGGCCTCGCCGTCGGCATCTACGGCGCCTGGCGCCCCGGCGGATGGGGCGATCGCCTGCTTACCCTCGGCGCGTACATCGGCGTATCGTTCCCGGTGTACTGGGTCGGGCTGGTGCTGATCCTCGTGTTCGCGGTGCAGCTCCGCTGGCTCCCGCCGTCGGGATCCTGGGGATTCATCTACCTCATCCTTCCAGCCACGACCCTGGGGATGCGCTCGATTGCCGTGATCGCGCGCATGACCCGCACAGCACTGCAGGAGGTGCTGCAGAGCGACTTCATCCGGACCGCCCGCGCCAAGGGCCTGGGTGAAACCCGCGTCCTCCTGCACCACGGCCTCCGGAATGCGCTGCTCCCGGTCATCACGGTGCTCGGCCTCGACTTCGGCAGCTACCTTACCGGCTCGATCCTGACCGAGACGATCTTCTCCTGGCCCGGCGTGGGGCGCTACGTGTTGAGCGCGATCGAAAAGCGCGACCTCCCCGCGGTGCAGGGCAGCATCCTGTTCCTGAGCGTCCTCTTTGTTTTCGTGAACCTGGTGACCGACCTGCTCTATGCGAAAGCTGATCCACGGGTGGCGTATGATTGACGTGAGGGCGTGCGGACGTGAAGACGTGAGGAGGCTCCTCGCGACCGTTGCGCTACTCCTCCTCTGGTCGCCTGACGTCCTCACGTCCTCACGTCTTCACGTCCCGTACCTCACGTCCTCACGTCTTCACGCCCAAGGCACAAGCCTCCAGAAGCGCATGGATGCCCGCCTTGATGCGCCACCCTTCAACCGCCAGCTCTGGGGCGTGGCGCTCGTGGACGAGAAGGGCACGCTGCTCTACGGCCGCAACGCCGATCGCCTGTTCGTCCCGGCGAGCAACACCAAGATCGTGGTGAGCGCGGTTGCCGCCGCGATGCTCCCGCCCGACTTCGCCGTGCGGACGAGCGTCTACGCAAACGGCCCCATCGTGAATGGCACGCTCCAGGGCGATCTCGTGCTGTACGGCCGGGGCGACCCGACGTTCAGTGCACGCTGCTACGCGGTGGACACGATCGCGGCCGGCGCCTGCGACACGAGCGCGATGCTCCGGCTCGGCGAGCTGGCGGCCCAGCTCGCGCGCGCCGGTATCACCAGCGTGTCAGGAGATGTGGTGGGCGACGGGAGCTGGTTCGAGCCAACCGTGGTGCACCCGGCGTGGGAGAACTACGACCTCAACTGGTGGTACGCCGCACCAGTGAGCGGGCTGGGCTTCAACGACAACAGCATCGACATTGAATACTCCACCACCGATACCGTCGGACCGCCGGTGCAGCTCACCTTCTCGCCCGATTTTGGTGACGTGACGCTCGACAATCGCACCCGCACGGTACCGCGCGGCGAGGAAGAGACCATCGATTTTTTCCGCACCACGGGTACCCTGTCGGTCTGGGCCCAGGGCAACGTCGAGGCGGGCCGGAAGGTGCGCACCGAGTACTTCGCGCTCCCCGACCCGAATATCTTCACCGCCCGTGCCCTGCGCGCCGCCCTGGCGGCACAGGGCATCGCGGTCATGGGAAGCACGCGCTCCACGACCGACTCGATGGCGTTCGAGCTGGTGCGCCGCGGCGTTCCACTGGCCGAGGTCACGAGCCGGCCGCTCAAGGACTGGATCTTCCCAATCCTCAATACCAGCCAGAACTGGTATGCCGAGATGACCCTGAAGCAGCTCGGGAAGCAGTTCGGTCGCGCCGGCAGCTGGGATGAGGGCCTCCGCATCGAGCGTCGCTTCCTCATCGACTCCGTGGGCGTCGATTCCACCCAGATCGCGCTCAGCGATGGCTCGGGGCTCTCCGCCTCGAACCTGGTGAGCCCGCTCGCATTCACGCAGGTGCTGCGCTTCATTCGCACCCATCCCCGCGCCGCCACTTTCACGGCCGGGCTGCCCCAGTCGGGCACGCGCGGGTCACTGAAGAACCGGTTTATCGGGACACCCATCGAGGGGCGCGTGCATGCCAAGACCGGCAGTATCTCGCGCACCAACACGCTCTCCGGCTGGGTCGAGCTCCAGAGCGGCAAGGTGGTGACCTTCTCGGTGCAGGCCAATCACCACACCCTGCCCAGCCCTGCCATGCTTCGGCAGATCGACAGCGTCGTGGTCGACATGGCGAAGGGACGTTGACGTGACCGCGTCCCCTGGGCTCCGCGTCGCCATCATCGGGTCGGGCCCCGCCGGCTTCTATGCCGCGGAGCACCTGCAGAAGAAGCAGCCCGGCGTCGAGATCGACCTGTTCGACCGCCTCCCCACGCCCTACGGGCTGGTGCGCGGTGGCGTGGCGCCCGATCATCCCAAGATCAAGTCGGTCACCCGGATGTACGAGCGCATCGCCGCCCAACCCGGCTTTCGTTTCCTCGGCAACGTGACGATTGGCGGCAGCATCGGGCACCATGAGCTCATGGCGCTGTACGATGCGGTGATCTACGCCACCGGGGCACAGACCGACCGGCCCCTGGGCATTCCCGGCGAGGAGCTCGGCGGCAGTCATGCTGCCACCGAGTTCGTTGGCTGGTACAACGGGCACCCCGACTACCGGGATCGGCGCTTCGATCTCACCTCCACCAGCGCCGTCGTGGTCGGCATGGGCAACGTCGCCATGGACGTCACCCGCATCCTGGCAAGCAGCATGGACGAACTCACCCCCACCGACCTGTCGCGGCACGCGCTCGATGCGCTGCGCGCCAGCAAGGTCGAGACGATCCACGTCCTGGGGCGCCGGGGACCCGCCCAGGCCGCGTTCACCAATCCGGAACTGAAGGAGCTGGGCGAACTCGCCGAAGCGGACGTGATCGTCCATCCCGACGAGGTCGCCCTCGATGAGCACAGTGCGAATCATCTGTCAGGACACGAAGACCGCACGGCGGAGAAGAACCTCCATACGCTCCAGCAGTTTGCCGAGCGCAAGCCGTCGGGGCGGAAGCGGCGCATCGTGCTTCGTTTTCTCGTGTCGCCCATCGAGATCCTGGGAAGCCACCGGGTCGAGGGCGTGAAGCTCGCGAAGAATCGGCTCGTACGCGCGCCGGGAAATGAGCTCCGGGCCGAGGCCACCGGCGACACCGAAACGCTGCCCGCCGGGCTCATCTTTCGTTCGGTGGGGTACAAGGGCGTCGCGGTCCCCGGCGTCCCCTTCGACCCGCGTGCCGGTGTCATTCCCAATGTTGAGGGCCGTGTGCTGGCGGCACCGGGGGCACTGGAGCTGCAGCGCGGGGTATTCGTGGTGGGCTGGATCAAGCGCGGCCCGAGCGGCGTCATCGGCACCAACAAGCCCGACTCAGCGGAGACCGTGGACCGCCTGCTCGACGACATCGCGTCCGGTACCCTCGTGCCGAAGCCGCGCGGCCAGCGTGAAGCCGCGGACCAGTTGCTCCAGTCCCGCGGTGTGCCGGTGGTGAGCTTCGCCGACTGGAAGAAATTGGACGAACTCGAACAGGCCGCTGGAAAGCCCCGCGGCGCTCCGCGCGAAAAGTTCACGAGGGTGGCCGACATGCTGGCAGCACTGACGACCGCCTGATGACTCACGACTCACGACTCATGACTGGCCTGTGAAGATCTACACCCGCACCGGCGATGCCGGCTCCACCGCCCTCTTCGGGGGCGGCCGCGTCTCCAAGGACCACATCCGCGTCATCGCCTACGGCGACGTCGACGAACTGAACTCCCTCATCGGCCTGGTGCGCGCCACTCCACCGGAGGCGTTCGAGGACGCGCTGCTCGAGTCGATCCAGCGCGACCTCTTTTCCATCGGCGGACACCTGGCGACCCCCGACCCCGACAAGGTCCGGAAGGCGCTGGAGAAGGCGACCCTCTCCGACGACCGCGTGGCCGAGTTCGAGCGCGTCATCGATGCCGCCGATCGCACGCTCGCACCATTGACCGCGTTCGTGCTTCCCGCCGGCAGTCCGAAGGCCGCGATCCTGCACCTTGCGCGCACCGTGTGCCGACGCGCGGAACGACAGGTGGTGCACCTGGCGGCCCAGGAAACAGTGCCGGAAATCTTCCTCGTCTATCTCAACCGGCTCTCCGATCTCCTGTTCACCCTGGCGCGCCTCGCGAACCAGCACGCCGGCGTGGGCGACGTCACCTGGTAGGATGGAACCCATCCTCGTTCGCCACGCGCTCGGGACATATCCCGTCTACCTCGCCCCGGGCGCGCTGGCCGACCTCCCCGAGATCGTAGCGGCGCACTGCGGATCCCGTGCGGTGGCGCTGGTCACCGACGCCGCCGTGGGCCGATTGTACGAGGCGTGGGAAAGCGGCGCCAATTCCTCCTGGTCGGTCGACCGGCTCGGCCGGCATTCGATTCATGACTGGGCCACCCGCCTGAGCGTGGCGCCGGGCGAGAAGTTCAAGACGCGCGACACCTGGGCCAGCCTCACCGATGCCCTGCTGGAACAGGGCTTCGGCCGCGACTCGGCGCTCATCGGGCTCGGCGGCGGCGTGGTGGGCGACCTCACCGGTTTCGTCGCCGCCACGTACCATCGCGGGGTTCCGTTCGTGCTCGTCCCCACCACGCTGCTCGCGATGCTCGATGCCTCGGTGGGTGGAAAGACCGGCGTCGATACGTCGCACGGCAAGAACCTCATTGGTGCCTTCCATCCCCCCATCGCCGTGGTCATCGATCCTGCGACCGTGCGGAGCCTGGCCGACGCCGAGTACCTGGGCGGGCTCGCCGAGGCGGTGAAGCATGGCTTCATTACCGATGCGGGCTACCTCTCCTGGATCGAGGCCAATACCGCGCTGCTCCTCGCGCGCGACCTCGCCGCGCTCGAGGTCCTCATTCGCCGCAGCGTGGAGATCAAGGCCGACGTCGTGTCGAGAGACGAGCGCGAGGCCGGCCCCCGCGCCATGCTCAATGCCGGTCACACCGTGGCCCATGCACTCGAGCAGGTGTCCGGCTACCAGTTGCTCCACGGCCAGGCGGTAGGGCTCGGGCTGCTGGCCGAGTGCGCCATGGCCACACGCACCGGCCTCCTGCCATCGGACACCGGCGCTCGCCTCACCGCGCTGCTTACACGACTCGACCTGCCAACTCGCGTCACCTTCCGCACCAACGCCGAACGCGTGCGTCAGGCCATGACCCGCGACAAGAAGAATGTTGCGGGGGAGATTCGCTTCGCGGTGCCGTTGGAGATTGGACGCATGGCAGAGCGGAACGGCGCCTGGACTGTTGGTTTTGATGAAGCCACCATCGACGCAGGCCTTGCCGCGATCCTCTAACTATTCCCTGTTCCCTCGTCCCGCACTCCCTGCTCACGCCGTCGCTGTTCCTCCTCACGCTGTCGCGGTTCCGGCAGTGATATAGGTCAATCGTCCTATACCCCCACTGCCTCCTCGCTGTCTCTTGTGGACAAGTGGATAACTGTATAACCGTCACAAGCTTATGTCATTCGTAGATTTGTGATGTGGAGAAATATTATTGCTTGACCGCATTACTGTCGCTTCCTATATTGGCTCGCTTACCGCACCGAAGTTCCGTGTTATCCAAACAACCCGACCGTTCCCCTGAAGGGGGTATGAATGGCTCGCACCCGCGCTAGCCTTGTTCGTCCTGTCGCCCGCAAGGCCACTCGCCCAGGCATCCGGACCGTGGGCCGAGCCGTGGCCCAGGGATCCTTCGACCAGTACCTCGTCGACATTCAACGACTCCCGATGATCACCGACCCCGCCGAGGAACGCGCGCTGGCCCGACGCGCACTCAGCGGGGACCAGACGGCGGCGGAGCGACTCGTCACCGCCAATCTTCGGTTCGTCATCGCCTACGTGAAGAAGTATCAGGGACACGGACTCGACCTCGGCGAACTGGTGGCGATCGGCAATGAAGGGCTCCTCAAGGCGGTGCGGAAGTTCGATCCCGAGCACGGTGTGAAGTTCATCAGCTATGCCGTTTGGTGGGTCCGCCAGGCCGTCCTCAAGGCTCTCGCAGAACAGACACGCAGCGTACGCATTCCCCTCAACCAGAATTCATCGCTCATCAAGATGAGCCGCGTGCAGGCGCTGCTCTCCCAGGAGCTCGGGCGTGCACCCACCGACGGCGAACTGGCACGCGCGCTCGGCGAGCAGGTCGAGACGGTGCGCGAGGCACGCCAGATGTCCACCATCGAGATGTCCCTCGACGCCCCCGTTGATGGCCGCGATCGTCACGGCGCCACCATCGGCGAGCGCGTGGCGGGCAACGCCGACTCCGAAATCGAGTCACTCACCGACCAGCACCTCACGCGCGAATTCGTCGACCGGCTCTTCGCGCGCCACCTGACGCCGCGCGAGCGCGCCATCCTCTCCATGTACTACGGTCTGGAGGAAGGCTCCGAGGCCCTCACGCTCGAGGCCATCGGCGAGCGGCTCGGCGTTACCCGCGAGCGCATCCGCCAGATCCGCGAGCGCGCGTTCGAGAAGCTTCGTCACTGCCCCGATATCCAGCACCTGAAGGGCCGGTGGGTGGCCGCCTGAAGCGCCTCGCGCTGGTACTTGTCGTGCTGATCCTGGCCGGCTGCGATCGCAGCCGGCCTTCCTCACAACCGGCTCAGTCGTCGCCGCCGTTGGTGCAATACATTCCCCGCGCCGACAACGGTCCGGCGCGCCCGTTCGCGGAAGCGGTCCGGGTAGGCAACATGCTCTACCTTTCCGGTCAGCTCGGTACCGACAGCACCGGCACGGTCGTGGCCGGCGGCATCGAGGCTGAGACGCGGCAAACCCTGGACAACATCAAGGCCGCGCTGGAGCGAAACGGATCGTCGCTCGACCAGGTCGTGAAGTGCACCGCGATGCTCGCCGACATGAGCGAGTGGCCCGCGATGAAC
>JANNSD010000107.1:0-25966 GCA_031402225.1 Gemmatimonadota bacterium
GGGGGGGGGTCGCGCGCACACGGTGGTGTGTGGTGTGTGGTGTGTTGTGTGGGGGGGGCGGGTGGGTTTCTCACCCGACTCGCGACCCACGACTTTTTTAGGAGACATGATCCGTGGACATCCTCCTCATGGGCCCTCCCGGGGCCGGCAAGGGCACGCAGGGCGCCCTCCTCGCCGAGGCGCTCGGGCTCCCCAAGTTTGCCACCGGCGACCTCCTCCGCGACGCGGTGAAGCGGGGCACGCCGGTCGGGCTCAAGGCGAAGGCAGCGATGGAAGCCGGCCACCTGGTGAGCGATGAGATCATCATGGGCGTGATCCGTGATGAACTGGCAAAGCCGGAGGCGGCGAACGGCGTCATCTTTGACGGGGTGGTGCGCACCATTCCGCAGGCCGAGGGGATGGGCCGCCTCCTGGCCGAGCGGAACCGGTCGATGGATCACGTGCTGTTTTTCGACGTCACGGACGAAGAGATCCTTGTCCGGCTGGTCAAGCGGCTGGCTATCGAGCAGCGGGCCGATGATGATCCGGCGGCGGTGGCCGTCCGCCTCAAGGCGTACCGCGACCAGACCGCGCCGGTACTCTCGTACTATGAGGAGAAGGGGATCGTGCGCCGGGTGCCGGCCATCGGCGCCGTTGACGCGATCGCGTCCCGGGTGCGGGCCGCCATCGGCCGGTAGGGATGATCACGCTCAAGTCGGCCAGAGAGATTGACGTCATGTCACGGGCGGGCGATGTGGTCGCCCGCACGCTGAACATGCTGCGCGACATGGTCCGGCCGGGGCTTACCACCGAAGACCTCGACGCCGAGGCGGAGAAGTTCATCCGCAGCCACAAGGGCGCCAAGCCGTCCTTCAAGGGCCTCTACGGCTTCCCCAAGACCCTCTGTGTTTCCATTGACGCGGAAATCGTGCACGGCATCCCATCCACGAAGCGGGTACTCACCGAGGGCAGCATCGTCAGCATCGATTGCGGCGTGTATCTCGAGGGCCTGCACGCGGACTCCGCCACGACCGTGGCGGTGGGTGCCATTTCCGCGGAAGCACAACGGCTCATGGACGTCACGCAGGCGAGCCTCGCGGCCGGCATTGCCCAGGCCATTCTCGGGAACCATATCGGCGATATTGGCCATGCGGTGCAGCAGGTCGCTGAGGGAGCGGGATACGGCGTGGTGCGGGAGCTGGTGGGGCATGGCATCGGGACGCGCTTTCACGAGGAGCCGCAGGTGCCGAACTATGGCCCGCCGAAGCGGCGCGAGCGGCTGGTGGCGGGCATGACCATCGCCATCGAGCCGATGATCACGGCCGGCTCACCCCAGACGCGCACGCTTTCCGACAAGTGGACGGTGGTGACGGCCGATGGGTCACTGGCGGCGCATTTCGAGCACACGGTGGCGATCACCAAGGAAGGACCGCGGATCCTCACCCGCGCGGCGTAGTCCCAACTCTTGACCGGCGCTGCCGGATGCTGCATGCTACCGGGCGCCCATTCAGGAGACCCGGCATGACCGCCACCGCCCCGACGACCCGCACTTCCTATCACCTCAAGCTCCACCACCTGGAATCGTGTAATTGCGACGTCGGCTGCAACTGCCAGTTCGGGGGCTATCCGGCGTCCGGGAAGTGCGAATTCGTGCTCGCCTTCCAGGTCATCGACGGCCGGTTCGGCGACGTGAAGCTCGACGGCGTCACCTTCGTGCTCGCCTGCAAGTACCCGAAGGCCATTCACGAGGGCAACGGCCACGTGGCGTTGTTCGTCGACGCCAAGGCCAGCCCCGAGCAGGTGAGTGCCATTGCGGGCATCCTCTCCGGGACCAACGGCGGGATGCCGTGGGAAGCGCTGGCGGGCACCGTGGGCCGGTTTGACGGGCCGTTCGTCACGCCGATCGAGTTCACGATCGATGGACGCTCATCCCATGTGCGCATTCCGGGATCGGTCGAGGTACAGTGGACGCCGCTCACCGACAACGTCTCGGGTGAGGAAAAAGAGGTGCACGTCGTCTATCCGAAGGGTGGCTTCCTCTGGAACGATGGGAGCATCTGCACGACGCGCATGATGCGCGTAGCGCACGGCGATTTGCACTTCGAGCATCCCGGGCAATATTCCGCCATCGCCGTAGCGGAGTGGAAGAACACGGCCTAGCGCCGGCGCAGCGCCGCGACGTCCTGCTGTCGGTTGGCGCGGTCGCGGCGCTGTCCCTCCTTGCATGGCTCGCCCTGGTCCGGATGGCGCGCAGCATGGCCGCCACCGACACCATGGCGGCGATGGGGATGCCGTCCTCGTCGCCCTGGGCGGCCGCCGATCTGCTCCAGCTGTGGGTCATGTGGGCGGTCATGATGGCCGCGATGATGCTCCCCTCGACCATTCCGGTGGTGCTTCTCTTCGCCCGGGTCGGACGCCAGCGGCAGGCCCGCGGCGAGCCCGCGCCCCGTCTCCTCCTCCTCCTCGCCGGCTACCTCGTCGTCTGGATCGGTTTCAGCCTGGTCGCCGCGCTGGCGCAGCAGGCTCTCCGCACCGCGGCGCTGATCACTCCGGCCATGGCGTTCGGGCGCCCGGTGGTGGCGGCGTGCCTGCTCTTCACGGCGGCAGCCTATCAGTGGTCCCCGCCCAAGCAGGTGTGCCTCCGCGTCTGCCGCTCGCCACTCTCGATGTTCATCAGCGAATGGCGTGAGGGCTGGACCGGCGCGCTGCGAATGGGCGCGCGCCATGGCATGTTCTGCGTGGCGTGCTGCTGGCTCCTGATGCTCCTGCTCTTTGTGGCCGGCGTGATGAACCTGGCGTGGGTCGGACTGCTCGCGGCGCTGGTCCTGGTGGAGCGGACGCTCCCGGGTGGAGCCTGGCTAGGCCGCGTCGCCGGGATCGGCTTTGTGCTGTGGGGAGCCTGGCTGTTGCTGCGGACGAGCTGACCCTCCGGCGATGTGCATCACACGGCCGAGCGCATTTGCGGCCCCAGCCCGGATCGCTACCGCCCGGGAATCGGCAGCCAGGTTTGCCAGGTCCGCCTCCACGTTGCCGCGTGCTCCCAGTGCCGCTGCCCGCGCGAGGTGCTGGGCCGTCGCGAGGTCGGCACCGAGCGCCGGGCCCACGCGGTCCTCCAGGTGTCGCGCCAGCTCGATGACCTCCACGCAATACTCGATCAGGGTCACCTGCAGCCGGGCGGCCGAGAGCTCCGCGTCTTGCAGCGGCCCGGACGCCGCCGAGCCGCCGCCGGCGCGTCGCGCCGCCAGGACCGCGGCGTAGGCTCGATCATCGGCGTCTCCCAACGCCAGCAATAGCGGACGCAGCGCCGCCGCCCGCGCCGCAACCTCCTCGGCCACGAGGTGCAGGGCGCCGCGGGACGGCGATCGCAGCACGATGCGACCGATCTTCTCCACCAGCGCCGCGGCGAAGGCCGCGGCGACCGAGGCCACCCGCCCACCAGCCGGCAGCGGCTGCGGCGATGCGACCGCCTCAAGCCAGCGGCCGAGCGGGAGAGCCTCGTCCCATCGCTCCACGCTCATGCCGATGCCTCCTGGATGACGCCGAGCAGCCAGTCGTGCATTGCCGGGTTGCCGGCCACCAGTGACGCATGGCGCAGGATGTCCTGCTGGCCGGCGTGATCGGTCACGATGCCGCCTGCCTCCCGCACCAGCAGCGCGCCCGCCGCCATGTCCCAGGGCGCAAGATGCTGCTCCCAGAATCCGTCGAATCGCCCGGCCGCGACCCAGGCGATGTCGATGGCGGCGGCACCGGGACGACGGATGCCGCTGGTCGCCGCCGCAACGAGCGCGAACTGCCGCTGGTACTCGTCCAGCCGGTTGATGTTCTTGAACGGAAAGCCGGTGCCAATAAGGGCAAACTCCGGCGACTCGATCGATGACACGGTGAGCGGCGTGCCGGCGAGCGAGGCACCGTGGCCTCGCACCGCCTCGAACTGCTCGTTCCCCGGGACGTCCAGCACGATGGCCGCTTCCAGCACGCCATCCACCGCCGCGGCGATCGATACTGCCCAGACCGGCACGCCATGCAGGAAGTTGGTGGTCCCGTCCAGCGGATCGACAATCCAGACCAGGCCATCGCGCACCAGCTCAGGACTCAGCTCCTCACCGATGATGCGCCCACTTGGTGTGGCCTCGCGCAGGGCCGCTGCAATGAGCGCCTCCGATGTCCGGTCCACCTCGGTCACAAAGTCGCGCTGGTCCTTGACCTGCCAGCCGGCCGGGCCCGCCGGACGGGTCACGGTACGCAGGTACTCGGCGGCCCGGTCGGCAGCGAGTCTGGCGGCGTGCAGTAAGTCAAAGGATGACAAGGTCTTGCGACGCTCCGTGAGCCTTGGTTACGTTACCGGCATGCCCCGCATCTTTTCCGGGATCCAGCCGTCGGGTGAACTGCATATCGGCAACCTGCTCGGTGCCGTGCAGAATTGGGTGACGCTGCAATCCCAGTATGAGTGCTTCTATTGCGTCGTGGACCTGCATGCGCTCACCGGTGCCGGCTACGATCCGCAACGGCTGGCCCAGCGCACCCGCGAGATGGCGGTCGGTCTGCTCGGGGCCGGGGTGGATCCGTCGCGTGTGACACTGTTCGTGCAGTCGCATGTGCCAGAGCACGCGACGCTCATGTGGCTGCTCAACACCGTGGCGCCACTGGGCGAGCTCGAGCGGATGACGCAGTTCAAAGATAAGTCGCAGGACATGGAGAGCATCCCCGCGGGTTTGCTGAACTACCCGATCCTCATGACGGCCGACATTCTCCTGTACCGGGCAGACATGGTGCCGGTCGGCGAGGACCAGATCCAGCACCTGGAGCTCGCGCGCGAAATCTGCCGGCGCTGGACGGCGCGATTCGCGCCCGCGCGCGCTGTCTTCCCGGAGCCGAAGCCACTGCTCACCGCCGCCAAGCGCATCGTCGGCCTCGATGGTGAGGCCAAGATGTCGAAGAGCCTCGGCAACACCATTGGCGTCACGGACACGCCGGAGGAAGTCTGGCAGAAGCTGCGGCCGGCCAAGACCGACCCCGCGCGCCAGATGAAGAAGGATCCCGGCACGCCAGAAATCTGCAACATCTACGCACTGCACCGGCATTTTTCCCCGGTGGCCACGGTCGATCAGGTGGCGGTCAATTGCCGCGGTGCATTGTGGGGATGCCTCGACTGCAAGCGGGTGCTGGCGGACAACATGACGGCGGCGCTGGCGCCGCTGCGCGCCCGCACGCTGGATTTGGCGGCGCACCCGGCGCAGGTGGACGAGATCCTCGGTGACGGCGCGCAGGCGGCACGACGTGTGGCCAGCCACACCATTCGCGAGGTACAGGACGCGATGGGCTTCCTTCCGGCGCCGGCGCGCGTCGAGACCAGGGTGGAATCATGAACACGAAGTCCGAAGGCGCGATGGAGCGCATCATCCGCGCGGCGGTCGAACGCGGGGCCTCCGACCTCCACATCAAGGCCGGCGACGTGTTCCGGGCCCGCATCGACGGCAAGCTCGTCCCGCTCACGAAGCAGCGACTCACGCCCGACCAGACCCGGGCGATCGCGCTGAAGCTGCTCACCACCGACGAGGACCGCGCCCGGCTCGAGTCGCTGCGCGACTACGACTGCTCGTGGGGCATGCCCGGGGTCGGGAGGTTCCGCGTCAATATCCTCCGGCAGCGTTCCTCCATCATGATCGTGATGCGGGTCATCCCGTTCGCGGTGCCGACGCTGGCGTCACTCAACCTGCCCGCGCTCCTGGGCAGCCTGGTGGAGTCGGAACGGGGGCTGCTGATCGTGGCCGGTATCAGCGGGGGCGGGAAGTCATCGACCATGGCGGCGCTGGTGCACCACATCAACCAGACGCAGCAGAAGCACGTGGTCACGGTAGAAAATCCCATCGAGTTCCTGCACCGCGACCTCACCTGCTCGGTAACGCAGCGGGAGGTGGGAGTCGACACCGGCACCTATGCCGCCGGGCTGCGGGCCGCACTGCGACAGGATCCCGATGTCGTGGTGATCGGGGAGCTGACTGATGCGGAGACGGTCGCCACGGCCATCAAGGCGGCCGAGAGTGGCTTCCTCGTCATCACCTCCATGCCGACGCCCGACGTGGCGACGACAGTGGAGCGCGTCATCTCCATGCTCCCCAAGGATGAGCGCGAGATCGGCCGGGTGCGCTTCGCCGAATGCCTGCGCGGCATCGTGGCGCAACAGCTGCTCCCGCGGCACGATGAACCTGGCAAGATCGTGGTGTGCGAAGTGCTCCTCGGTACGCCTGATGTCCGGGCGGCGCTGCGTGACACCGCCCGAAACGGCGACCTGAAGGGCCTCATGGCCGAGGGCGCGGATGTCGGAATGCAGAACTTCGAGCAGCACCTGGCCACGCTGGTTGAGGCCGGGCGCATCACCGCCGAAGCCGCGCGTGCCGCGACCCTGCCCAGCGCCACGCCACCGCCCACGGGCGTGCCCGAGCGTCGCAAGAGGTCCAAGGCATAGCCGGTGACGCCGCGCCGAGCGCGGTTGCTGGTCACCGGGCTCATCGCCCACGGTCGCGAGGCGGGAACGCCCGATGCCACCGCCGCCCGCCGTTCCATCTCCCAGTTTCTCACCGAGCTTGGTTACAGCGTCCAGGAACATCCCTTCAGCTTCAACGCCGGTATGTATCGCGCACTGCCCGCGACGGGCGCCATCCTCGCCGTGGCCGCGTTGCTCGAGATCCCGCTGCTCCTGCCCCCGGCGCTCCCGTGGGCTGCAGTGGTCGTGCTGCTGGTGCTGGCGGCGACGATCGGGATCGTCGCCATCCGTCTCGCGCGCGGCGACGGTGGGTCGGGGTACCGCCGCCTGGACGCGAACCTCATCGCGACCCGTCCGGGCGCCACGGTGCAGGTCTGGCTCGTGGCACACCTCGACACCAAGGCACAGGCGCAGTCGATGGCTGGTCGCCTGGTGACGATCTGGGTCACGGCGGTCGCTGCCGCCGGCCTCTGGGCCATGGCGCTGGTCCGTCTCGACCGCGCGGTACCGGCGGCGGCGGCGGTCGCGACCGGCGTGCTGGGGGGGCTGGCGGGACTCCTGCTCACCCGTGGACGGCTCTCCGGCTCGTCCCCCGGCGCCCGGGACAATGCCTCGGGGCTGTTGGCGGTGCTCACGGCGGCTGAACTCAGCGCCGACGCCTCGATCGGCATTCTCGTCACTGGCGCCGAGGAGTTCGGGCTGGTCGGGGCCCGGGCCGTGTCGCGGGAGCAGCCGGAGCTTTTCCGGGGCGCCAGCATCGTGAACGTGGACACGGTCGACGACGAGGGGACGCTGTTCGTGGTCACCCACGACCAGAAGAGCCGCGGGCTGGCCGGGCGGGTGCTCGATCGCCTTGCGGGACTCTCCCCGGTCAGCCGGGAACGCCGCCTGCCGCTGGGGATCATGGTGGACAGCCTTCCGCTGGCCCAGGTGGCTGCCGATGCCGTCACCGTGGGGCGCCTCACCTGGGGCACCCTGAAGCGAATACACACCCCCGGGGATGATGCCCGCGGGTACCATCTGGTCACCGCCGAACGGCTTGGGGAACGGCTGGCACGCCCCATTTGACCCGTCGCCGTCCGGCCGCTAGTTTCCGCCCAAGGAGTCTGCAGCCCCGCGAGGGGCTTTTTTGTTGTCATAAGGGGAAATGCCATGTTCGACGCCGGCACCCGATGTGTCGTCGTAGTGGGCGCGCAGTGGGGTGATGAAGGAAAAGGCAAGCTGGTCGACGTGCTCGCGGAGCGCGCCGACTTCGTGGTGCGCTATCAGGGCGGCGCCAATGCGGGGCACACCGTGGTCATCGGCAGCGACCTCTACGTCCTGCACCAGATCCCGTCGGGCATCCTTCACTCCCGGGCGACGTGCATCATCGGCAACGGCGTGGTGCTGGACGCCGAGCAGTTGTTCGTCGAGCTGGACGACCTCACGCGGCGCAGCGCGATCGCGAGCGGGCGGTTGCTCGTGTCCGACCGGGCGCATCTGGTGCTGCCGCTGCACAAGCTGCTCGACATCGCCAGCGAGCGAAAGCAGAACATCGGCACCACCGGGCGCGGCATCGGGCCCTGCTACGAAGACAAGGTGGGTCGCCGGGGCCTCCGGGTCGGAAACCTCAGGAACATGGAGCACACCGCCGAACTCCTGGCCGCGCGGGTCGAACGGGCCAACCACCAGCTGCATGAGATGGGTTGCACGGAGCGGGCCTCGCTCGACGAGCATGTCGCGCTGATGGAGCGGCTGGCGCCGCGGCTGTTGTCACACACCACCGACACCGGCCTGATCGTGCATCGCGCGGTGCGCGAGGGCCGAAGCGTGCTGCTCGAGGGCGCGCAGGGGGCGCTGCTGGACGTCGATCATGGCACGTATCCGTTCGTCACCTCCTCCAACACCACGGCGGGTGGCGCGGCGGTTGGCGCCGGCATTGGCCCGACCGCGATTCACGGTGTGCTCGGCGTGGTGAAGGCGTATACCACCCGCGTGGGGAATGGGCCGCTTCCGACCGAGGCTGAGGCCGCGGCGGCGGAGCGGTTGCGGACGCTCGGTGGCGAATTCGGCGCCACCACCGGCCGTCCCCGCCGCTGCGGCTGGTTCGACGCCAGCGTCGTCCGGTACTCGGCGCGCGTCAACGGGCTTACCGGGCTGGCGATCACCAAGCTCGATGTGCTCGACACCTTCGATGACGTGCCGGTCGGCATCGGTTATCACCTCGAGGGCGCGGTCTGTGAGGGCATGCCGGCCGATGTCGAGGCGCTGGAACGCGTCACGCCGATGTATGAGCGGCTTCCCGGATGGAAGCGCTCGACCGGGGATGCGCGCACCCTCGCCGACCTGCCGGCGCCGGCCCGCGCCTACCTCGATCGCATCGAGGAGTTGTCCGGCGTGCCCATCCGCTACGTGAGTGTCGGGACCCGCCGTGACCAGATCATCGAGGTCTGAGACGCAACTGCTGGTGGTCGGGGCCGGGCCAACCGGTCTGGCGGTCGGCATTGCGGCGGCGAAGGCGGGTATCAGCTGCATCCTGCTCGACCGGGCCACCGTCGTCAGTGCCATCGAGAAGTATCCCCTCGGCATGACGTTCTTCTCCACACCAGAGAAGATCGAGATTGGCGACATCCCCCTCGTCACCACCTCCGATAAGCCGACTCGCCGCGACGGGCTGGTCTACTACCGCCGCGTGGCCGAGCACTATCGCCTCGATATCCGGGTGCGCGAGACGGTCACGGCCATCGTGCGCCAGGCCGACGGCGCGTTCCTCGTCTCGGCGCGCCGTCCGCACGACGACGCGACCTATCGTTCGAACGCGGTGGTGATCGCCACTGGCTACTACGACCAGCCCAATGCGCTCGGCGTGCCGGGTGAAGCCCTTCCGCACGTGAGCCACTACTTCGTGGAGGGCCATCGCCACTGGCGCCAGAAGGTGGTGATCGTGGGGGGTGGCAATTCGGCGGTGGACGCCGCGCTCGAGAGCTGGCGCGCCGGTGCGGAGGTGACCCTGGTGCTGCGCGGTGACGGACTGCACCCGACCGTCAAGGCGTGGGTACTGCCGGACATCAGCAACCGCCTCACCGAGGGCAGCATCAAGGTGCACTATCGGTCGCGGGTCCGCGGCATTACGCCGACGCATGTCACCATCGCAAATGATCGTGGAGTAACAGAGGATATCCCTGCCGACCGCGTGCTCCTCATGACCGGCTACCGCCCCGACCTCGGACTGCTGCGCAGCCTCGGCGTGCCGATCGACACCGAGTCCGGGGTTCCCGCCCACGACGAACGCACCATGGCAACGCCGGTGCCCGGCGTGTACGTGGCTGGTGTGATCGCCGGCGGGTACGACGACAACCGGCTGTTCATCGAGAACACCCGGCATCATGGGGAGCTGATCGTGGCCGACCTGATGCGGCGGGCCTGAGGCCCGCCGCCGCCCGCCGCCTACTGGTTGGTGGCGAACCAGTTCGTCACGTCGAAGTCCACCGGGTCCATCTCATAGTAGCGGTTCCGCGAGTACCGTCCCGTCGTCGGGAAGTAGGGCGGCGGGTTCCGGCCCATGCAGCGGTCGAAAGTCCACTGCGGGTTCCATCCGGTGTTGCCGCCCGAGCCCGCCTGCATGCGGGGCGCGTTGATGCCCTGAATGACGGCGCCGACCCAGTTGAGGCAGCCGCGGCCGACGTTGGTGCCGGCGCACACTTCGGAATTGAGGGAGCCGGTGCCGAGCGCCTCGGATGACACGGAGTTGAGGGTCAGCACCGCGGCGTGGATGTTCTCGTCGCCGGTCTCGTCGAAGCCCTTCACGAAAGCACCGTTGACCTGAAACGGCGCGTTGACGCTGTTGTTGTCGATCATGAAGTACTGCGGTGTCAGCAGCCCGAGCGCGTCGGCGTACACCGTGCCTGACGCGAAGCAGTCGTCGATGCTGCCGGGCGAGGTGACGTACGTGATGTCATCGGCCATCATGATGTTGCCCGTCGAGGCCACCGTCACCTGGCCGCGCACCACGCCGCTCACCGCCACGCTTCCGTCCACATACACCACGCCCTTGAAGTTCAGGTTGTACGGGCGGTTGATGGGCCACAGGTAGTTGGCCATGGCGCCGACCGTGCCGCCGCCAAAGCTCGGGTGCACCGTGCCGTTCTGGATCCGGGTGGGTGCGCCGGCGCCCCAGCCAGACCAGGCCACCCAGCTGCCGTAGTTGCCAGGTGCGGGGGTGGCCGCCACGAACCCGCCGGTAAGCCGCGGGTCGCCACCCAGATAGCAGGCGCGACCGGCGGAGTTGAGCGAGGCGCGCTGGTTGGCCAGGGTCGAGGTCGTGCTGTGGTTGTGGGGTGAGGCTGTTGCATTCGTGTGCGAGGCGGCCGGCATGAACGTCTGGCTGCCGGTGGGGCCGGCCCAGTCGCCACAATTGGGCGACGCGGCGTTCGGGTCGCTACCCGTGCTCCAGAACCGCGCGGTCACGTAGTTGAGGGCGTTGGTCGTGGTGAGCCCGGTACGGTAGACCCGGATGAAGCCCTCGTCCTCGTCGGTGTAGTCGCCGTCGGCATTGAGGTCTACCGGCACGAACTCGACACGGGTGGCCGGGGTGTAGTACGTGGTGCCGAGGACGCCACCGGTCACGACCGTCTGCCCCGTTACCGCGTAGCCGCGCAGCGTGGCCAGTTCGGCCGGCGTCGGCATGGGAATGACCGGGACCCGCTCCTTCTTGCCCTGCCGGTAGATCGGTACGCCACGGCTCTCGTCCACCGTCGCCGCGGTCGAGACCGGGCCATGGAACGTCGCCCCGGTGCCCACGTAGAGCGTCTGGTTGGTGTGCAGTGGCCCGAAGACCTGGATGCCGCTCATGAAGACCGTGGTGGACACCGTCCGGTCATCGAAGCGGGCAAACTTGGCGAACGACTCCTGGTTGAGCTCGAGGCGGCGGACCACGACGGCGCGTCGGGTGGCGTCGTCGCGGATCTCCGTGATGGTGCTGGCATACACGCCATACTGGCCGGTCACGTTGCCGCTCCGTCCGGAGTACACCCAGCGAAGGTACCCCGGGATCACCGCGCCCGCAGCGTCCCGCACCGCGACGCCGTTTTCGAGCGTATCGAACCCGGCGGCCGGCAGGGGTGCCCCACCCCCGTTCAGGGTGTCGCGCGCCCACTCCAGGGCGGCGTCCGCTGCGGACTGCATCTCGGCCTCGCGCGCCTGAAAGCGTGTGATCGTGGTGGCGCGGCCGGACATGAGGATGATGCCGAACGCCATGCCCGCCACAACCAGCGCGAGGAGCAGGGCCATGATCAGCGCGATGCCGCGCCGGTCGCCGATCGTGGGTCTCATGGTGACATCTCCTGCCGGGACGGTGTTCATGGGGCGGTGGTGACCGCCGCGCTCACGAGCTGCCCCGATTGCGAGGGGGAGCAGTCCTGCGCGGTCACGGCGTAGACATAGCTGGTACCGGCGGCGACCCCGCCATCGACGAGGGTGTAGCCACCGGGGGAGCCGGCCGGCGCCGTCATCACGGCGCTGCCGAAATCAGGCGCTGCCTGGAGGCGGCGGTACACGTTGTACTGGGTGACGTCGGTCTCGCCCCCGGTCTCGTCCGCGGCGGCCGGCCAGGTGAGCGTCACCTGCGGTGCGCCCGACACGTTCGGCGTGGCGACCAGCGTGCCGGACAGGATGGGAGCGGAGCCGCAGGTCCGGAGCTGGACCAGCCCATTGTTGGGCATGGTGGTGACCGAGGAGACGTCGCGATAACGCTGGTCGGTTCCCGTGCGGCCGTTCGTCACGCGCACGTTGAGCCGGACCGCCTTCACGCTGTCGGCGATGGCCACGGTCGCCGTGTCGCCCGCGCTGCCGTGGCGCACGATCGTGTGGACGATGGGCAGTGTGACGCCGCTGCCGGCGGCGCCGGCGATCACCAGCGAGTCGCGGCCTGCTGCTGCGGTCAGCGGATGCACGAAGTACTCGAAGAACGGCCGGCCAGGATACGCGTAGAGGTTTCGCGCGACCAGTTCGGGTGGCAGCACGTTGACCCGCTGGTAGAGCGCGAAATCATTGACGTCGGCAGTGGTGGAATCCGGCCGCAGGTAGAACACAATGGTCTCCGAGGCGCATCGCCCGCTCGTGAGGAAGGTCATGGACGGGTACAGGTAGGTCGAGTTCGGCAGCGCAGCGGCGCTGCCCACCGGGAGCACATCGAGTGCGCCCGCCGGCACATCCGGGTTCGTGTTCACGGCGCAACCGTCGGGGAGCCGGGACCAGTAGTTGGCGTTGACCGCCACCACGTCATTGCCGCCATAGATGAACACCGGCTGTTCGTTGGCCACGCCCGCCCCGGCCGTGCGCACCACCCGGTCCACGGCGGCCGCCGCGTAGCGGATGTTCTGGCCCATCTCCAGCTGGTCGTTGCCGCGCTGGAAGCCGCGACTCTGCGACCGGAGGACGCTCACCGTGCTCGCCATGACGAACGAGAGCACGACGAGCGCGATCATCATCTCGAGCAGGCTGAAGCCACGCCGGCTGTTCATGGGGCGGCCACGACGGCGGTCAGCGTCACCGCCTGCGGGAGGGACGACGTCGTGACCAGGACCGTCAGCAGCGTGTAGTCCTGCCTCGGGGTCGTCCGCGTCACTCGCCGGACGGTCGTGGTGCGCGCCATGCTCGGGTAGCCTGGGAATCCGGTTTGTGTACCGGACCACGTCGAGGAGAGGCTGGTGTACGCGGGGTCGGCGCGGATGAGCCCGATACGCTCCCTGGCGACCTCGGTGGCAATGGCCCGGGTGCTGGCATTCGCCGAGCTGTGGATATAGCTGCCGGTGAACTGCGTCAAGCCGATGGACACAATCACGAGCAGCACGAGGGCAATCAGCACCTCGATGAGCGTGAAGCCGCGACGGTCTGGCATGGGTCAGTTCCCTCGCCGCCAGGCGCCCGAGCCGAACGACTGCACCAGCATGCGACCGGTGGGCCCGATGATCTCGATGGCACGGGTCGCGGTGGGGCGATTCGCCGCGAGCGCCCGGTCGGTGGTGAGGTAGATGCCGCCGCTCTCGCTGGCAGAGCCGTCACGCCGGAAGACGATGAGGGGCATGCCGTCCTGGGTCCGGGTGAGGTTGATGGCGCTGGTACCGAACGGGAGCGCCGTGGCCCCACCGCGCGCAAAGACGGCACCCTGCGCCAGCGACGTCCACGTGACGTGTTCGCCGGCATCGAGGACATTGTTGTTGTTTCGGTCTTCGTGCACCCGCAGCCGGCGCCCCCCGGTGTCGACGGCCACCCGAACGTCGTGCTGCATGGTTGCGGCGGCCCGGGCGGCGTATGCCATTTCCGTCGCCACTGCGCGTGCGGCGGCGTCGACGAGGAACTGGTCGCGATCGATGCGGGGAAGGGCGACGGCGCTCACGATGCCGATGATCGTGACGACGATCAGCAGCTCGATCATGGTAAAGCCGTGCCTGACGAACCGGGACATGCTCATGACGCTCCTTGGGTAGCTGGGCCATCTCAGGGCGAGACCCCTGGCTTTGCGTACCGCCGTCACCGGCGGGTTGCTCTTTTCCGAGCCTGACCTGTTGGCACCAGCAAGGTTGCAACGCGCGTGCCGCTCCGGGCTGATTCGCTAACCTGCAGTCGCAAAAGCAGTTGACTCTACGCATCGGCTGGTCAGCCTCGCCTGCCAGCGCAATCCGCGGCTGCACCCGCTGCAGGCGGCTGCAGGCTGCCCGGTTTTGATTCTCCCCCCAAGCGCGGCTATTTTCACGCCCCTGAACGACGTCCGTCTCCCTTGCCGCCCGTGATCATGGCCGAAAACACCCTCATGGAAAAGCTCGTGTCGCTGGCCAAGCGACGGGGCTTCGTGTTCCAGTCTTCCGAGATCTACGGGGGCCTCGGCTCCGTGTGGGATTACGGCCCGCTGGGCGTCGAACTCAAGAAGAACGTCAAGGATCGCTGGTGGCGCGCGATGGTCCATGCGCGTGACGACATCGAGGGGCTCGATGCCGCGATCCTGATGCATCCGCGGGTGTGGGAAGCGTCGGGCCATGTGGCCGGGTTCACCGATCCGCTGGTGGACTGCAAGCAGTGCAAGAACCGCTTCCGCTCAGACGACAAGCGCATCAAGGGCACGCCGGGCCAGCCCGACGCCCAGTGCCCGGTGTGCGGATCGAAGGGAACGCTGACCGAGCCGCGCCTCTTCAACCTCATGTTCAAGACGTTCATGGGGCCGGTGGAGGAGCAGGCGTCGGTTGTCTTCCTCCGGCCAGAGACGGCGCAGGGCATCTACGTCAACTACCAGAACGTGCTCAACTCGTCGCGGCAGCGGGTGCCCTTCGGCATCGCGCAGATCGGCAAGGCGTTCCGGAACGAGATCACGCCCGGCAACTTCATCTTCCGCACCCGCGAGTTCGAGCAGATGGAGATGCAGTTCTTCGTGAAGCCGGGCACCGATATGGAGTGGTTCGAGCGCTGGCGTGAATGGCGCATGGAATGGCACCACTCGATCGGCCTCACGCCGACGAAGCTGCGCTGGCATGCGCACGGCCCGGGTGAACTGGCGCACTACGCCAAGGCGGCGTTCGATATCGAGTACGAGTTTCCCTTTGGCTGGCAGGAAATCGAGGGGGTGCACAATCGCTCCGACTTCGACCTGGGCCGGCACCAGGAGTACTCCGGCAAGAAGCTGGAGTATTTCGACCAGGCCGCGAACGAGCGCTACCTGCCGTACATCGTGGAAACCTCGGCCGGCGCCGATCGGGTCACGCTCACGCTCATGGCAGACGCGTACCGCGAGGAAAACGTCGAGGGGGAAACGCGCGTCGTGCTGGGCTTCGATCCCGGCATCGCGCCGATCAAGGCCGGCGTGTTTCCGCTGGTGAAGAAGGACGGCATGCCGGAACAGGCCGATCGGATCTATCACGACCTGAAGAAACAGTTCCCCGTGTTCTATGACGACAGCGGGGCCATCGGCCGGCGCTATCGCCGCATGGACGAGGCGGGCACGCCGTTCTGCATCACGGTGGATGGCGAGACGCAGGCAGGCCAGACGGTGACGGTGCGCGCACGGGATGCCATGACCCAGGAGCGGGTCGCGGTCAGCCAGCTGGCGGAGTACATCGGATCGCGTATCCGCGGTCAGTGACGCGCGCCATTCGGGACGTCACTCGGGCACGCTGAGCGACAGGTTGGCCATGCGCGCGGCGTGTCGCAGGCGGCCCTTGAGGTCCGCCACCTTGCCGTTGCAGCGGTCGAGTGACTCGGGCCCGAGCAGCAGGAGGTGCTCCATGCCCACGCGCGCCATGATGCACGGCAGGGCGTCGCCCGCCCGGCGCCGCACGTCCTCCGGAACATCGTCGCGATGGAAATACCTGATGGGCACGCCGAAGGCCACGGCGCAGGTCTGCCATTCCTCCCGCTCCCCCGCCAGCCCATGGGTGATCTCGCACAGGGTGCAGCCCTTCATGCGAAAGAGCTTCCGCGCGCTGTCGGCGAGCGCGCTGACCAGGCCGGCGTCAGCATTGTAGATCAGGATCAGTTCATCGATGGTCCGTTCCGTCACGAGTCCTCCCTTGCCGTCGCTGGGTGTTGGGGTCAGTACCCGAAAGGTACGCTGGCAACCGGGTCCCGGATTCCCGCTGCGTCGCCGGCCGCGGGACATTAGTTTCAGGAGGGTCGTACGCGGCCCTGACCCTGCATGGAAGGTACGCGACATGTTCAAGCAGCTGACCCTGGCAGGCCTGCTCGCACTGGGTGCGCCAGCCTCGCCGGTTGAGCCGGAGTATCGTCTGGTGGTCGTGAGCGAGTCGGGCGACATCATCACCTGGATCAGGGTGAAGGACGGCCGCCTGGAGACCGAGCGTGTGGTGCCGATCGGTATCATGCCCGCCGACATCGACGGTCCGCATAACGTCACCGTGGCGCCGGACAACCGAAGCTACTATGTGTCGGTGGCGCATGGCACGCCCTATGGCTCGCTCTGGCGCCTGGACGCCGTCAATGACACGCTGATCGGGCGCGCCCCGGTCGAGTTCTTCCCCACGACCATTTCGGTCACGCCTGACGGCGAGCTCGCCTTCGTTGCCAACAGTGATTTCTATGGCGACCGACCCCGGGTCAATCCGCTGTCCATTGTGCACACGCCAACCATGGCCACGATCACTAATCTGCCGGTGTGCGACATGCCGCACGGGGTGAAGGTGAACCATGCTGGCAGCAGCGTCTACGTGTCCTGCATGCACTCGGACGAACTGCTCGAACTGGATATCTCGACGCTGAGCATTGTTCGGCGGGTGAAGACCGGCTCCGGGCACGCGATGGCTGGTGGCGGGCACGACCTGGATGCCCACAAGGCGACGGCCCCGTCGGCATCGGCATCGGCCCCGGCCCCGGCCGGCGCGTCGGAGCATGCCGGCCACGACATGAGCACCATGCCGATGACCGGTCCCAAGGGCGGTCCTGATCTGTCGAAGGAGTGCGCGCCCACCTTTGTGTCGGTGTCGCCCGACGACAAGACACTCTACGCCGCCTGCAATGTCGGCTACACCATGCAGGTGTGGGATGCAGCGACCCTGACGCTGATCAAGGAACTCCCGACCGGGAAGGGCGCCTACAATGTCGAGCCCTCGCCCGATGGCAAGTTCGTGATCGTGACCAACAAGAAGGACCAGAGCATCAGCGTGTTCGATGCCCGCACACTGACGGAAGTGGCGCGCATCCCCACCACCAAGAAGATCGTGCACGGCGTTGCGTACTCGCCCGACAGCAGGCTGGCGTTCATTACCCAGGAGTCGATCGGGGCCGACCCGGGCGCGGTGGACATGATCGACCTTGGCACGCTCAAGAACGTGGCAACCCTGCCGGTGCCGGCGCAGCCGACGGGCATCTCCACCTGGCGGAAGCCATGACCTTCGAGGCGCTGACGGCCCTCGATGGTCCGACGGTGCTCGCGCGCGCGCGCGCGTTCTTCGCGGAGCGGGTGCCACTGAACGCCGCGTTCCCGGAGCAGGAGGGCGCTGGCTTCCTGGTGCTGCGCGGGCAGGGCGGGGAAGAAGTCGCGATCGCGGTGGCCCCCGTCGACGGGGGCGTGCGCGTCCGGGGGTCGACCCTCTTTTTCGATCAGGCGCTCGACCGCTTCCTGTCCACCCTGCCGCCCCTGGCGGGGGCGTGACAGCGGCCACCGTGCTCCCCGTGCGCGTGATGGTGGAGGACGTCTGGAATGAGGTCAGGATCGAGTTGCCGTCGTCTACGCCATTGGGCGACCTCAAGACTGCGGCGCTCCAGCAGGCCGGCGTACGGGGCGACCCGGGGGACTATCTCCTCAAGTACCTTGGTGCGGAATTGCAGGACGAGGATCGCAGCCTGGCCGACGCCGGCGTCGTGCCGAATGCCGCGCTCGTCGTGCTGCCGCGCCGGAGACGCCCACTCCGCTGACTGGTCCCCGTGCCGGCGCGCGCCGGTCCCGGATGACGCGGGCGGTCGTCCTGTTCGCGTCGGCGATCCTGGCGTTTGACGGGGTTGCCGTCATCGTGCTCGGTGTCCTGGTCCATCGTCCGCTGTTCATCGTCATCGGGGTCGTCACCGCGGCGGCGGCGGTGGCGACCCTGGTCTCCTGGAGGCGGTACCGGGCGAACCTGGAGGGTATCAGGCGGGAGCGCGATCAGCTGAAGGACGAGCTCCGCACCCTCGACGACTTCATCCAGCGACGCTAGAGTCGTGGCCCTTCCGGTCTTCACCCATCCCGCCTGCCTGTCCCACGACCCGGGGCAGGACCATCCCGAAACGCCGGCGCGACTGGCGTCGGTGCTCTCCCTGTTCCGCGCCGACCCGGCCTTCGAGGTGCGCGACGCGACGGCGGCCAACTTGGAGCCGATCCTGCGTGTGCACCCGCAGGCCTACCTCGATTCCGTCAGGGCCTTCAGCCTGTCCGGCGGTGGTGCGCTCACCGGCGACACGACCCTCAATGCGCAGAGCTGGGATGCGGCGCTGGGTGCTGTCGGCGCGGTCCTCGCGGCCACCGACGTGGCGCTGTCGACCGGGGGCCATGCGTTCGCAGCCGTGCGCCCGCCGGGGCACCACGCGTTGCGGGACACGGCGATGGGGTTCTGCCTGGTCAACAACGTCGTCGTCGCGGCCTATGCGGCGCTGGCGACCGGTCGTGCTCGCGTCCTGATTGTCGATTGGGATGTGCACCACGGCAACGGCACGCAGGCGCTGGTCGAGACCGACCCGCGCATCAGGTTCGTCTCACTCCACCAGCACCCATGGTACCCTGGCACCGGACTCGCCTCGGAGCGGGGGGTGGGCAATGTCTTCAACGTGCCGCGTGGCGCCGGGCGCCCGCCCGACTGGTACGTCGAGGACCTGTGGGACGCGATCGCCACGGCCACGCGCGACTGGATGCCCGACATCATCTTTGTGTCCGCCGGCTTCGACGCCATGCTGGGCGACCCGCTCGGCGGCTTCACGCTCGAGCCGATGCACTACGCCGAGCTCACCCGCCGACTGCGCGACACCCTGCGCGATCGGCCGATCGTCGGGTTGATGGAGGGCGGCTATATTCCCGCCCGTCTGGCCGCGGGCGCCGCCGCGCACTGCCGGGCCCTGGGGTGAAGGCTCCCACACTACTCTGTTCCGAGGCACGCCTGTGAGCGCATCGCTCCGCTTGAGCGCCGAGATTCTCGAACTTCGAACTCGTCACCCGTTCATCATCGCGCGCGGTGGCCAGAGCGAGTATCGCACGGTCTGGGTACGCCTCACTGATGCGGACGGGCGCGAGGGCTGGGGCGAGGCGGCCGCCACGAAGTACTATGGTGAAACGGCCGAGACGGTGCTCGCGGCGCTCAACATCTACGCTGCCCACATGCCGAAGGATGCCTTCGACCTCGAGGAGGGCGAGCGTGCCTGGGAAGCGGCGCTGCACGGCAATGCGGCCGCGCGCGTGGCCTTGTCGACTGCACTGCACGACCTGGCGTCACAGCGCGCCGGCGTGCCGCTCCATCGCTTCTGGGGACTCGACGCCGCGCGCGCGCCGCAGTCCACCTTCACCATCGGCATCGACACCAGCGAGAAGATGCAGGCCAAGGTGCGCGAGGCCGCGGCCTATCCCATCCTCAAGGTGAAGCTTGGCACCGACCGCGACCTGGAGATCCTCCAGGCCCTGCGCGAGGTCACCGACCGCGAGATCCGCGTGGATGCCAACTGCGCCTGGACCGCGCGGCAGGCCATCGACATGCTCCCCGTGCTGGAAGAGTTCGGCGTCACGGTGCTGGAGCAGCCGGTGGCGCCCACCGACCTCGACGGGTTTGCTGCCGTGCGCGCGCGCAGCACCATCCCCATCATCGCCGACGAGAGCTGCAAGACCGCGGCGGACATCCCGGCGCTGGTGAGCAAGGTGGACGGGATCAACATCAAGCTGGCCAAGTGCGGCAGCCTCCGGGAGGCGATCCGGATGGTGGCGGTCGCGCGCACGCATCACCTGCAGGTCATGCTGGGCTGCATGATCGAGAGCTCGATCGCCATCACGGCGGCGGCCCACCTGGCTCCGCTGGTGGATATCGTGGACCTCGACGGTGCAGCGCTCCTGTCCAACGATCCCTTCCAGGGCGCCAGTATCGACGGCGGCCAGCTCACGCTTCCCACTGGTCCAGGGCTCGGCGTCACGCGGCGATGAGTGACGCGTACGCCCGCGTCGCTCTCCCCCTCCCGCTGCACAACGGATACCTCTACCACATTCCCGAGCCGCTGCGCCGCTCGGTAGCGGCGGGCATGCGCGTCGTGGTCCCGGTGCGGGGCCGCGAGCTCATCGGCCTCGTGGTGCGCCTGGAATCGGAGCCACCTCCCGTCCGCGCCCTCGCCCTGCTTGCGGTACCGGACCGGGACCCACTGCTGACGGCCCCGCTGCTCGCCACCGCCGAATGGGTGGCTGGGTACTACGGCGCGCCGCTCGGCCTCGCGCTGCGTGCGGCGTTGCCGGCGGCGATGTGGGGCGAGTCGAAGGTTTTCATGCGGCTGGTCGATGGGTCGCTGGCTGAGGGGGCGGTCGCCCTGGAACTGGTGCGATGGCTCGCACCGCGCGTCGGCGGTGGTACCGTGTCGGCCGCAGCGCGTGCCCTGGGGCGGCCTGTGTGGGACGTGGTGTGGCGGCTGGTGGAGCGCGGTGCCATCGCGCTGGAGGTCGTCCCGCCCGACACCGGCGAGAAGCGCGTCAGCGAGCGCATGCTCGTGCTGGAGGAGCACGTGCCGGGCCTGCTGGAACGGGATGCGCTCTTCCGCCGGAGTCCGAAACAGCGCCAACTTCTGGAGGTTCTCGAGACCCGCGGCGGCGTGGCGTCGGTGCGCGAGTTGCGCGAGCGCGAGGGTGTCACGGACGCCGTGATGCGGGGGCTGGTGGATCGCGGGCTGGCGCGGGTCGGCGAGGCGGAACGTATCCGCGATCCCTTCGCCGGCATCGGCGGTACCCCCCCGCCGGAACGCCCAACGCCGGGCCAGCAGGCGGCCATCGCGGCGATCGACACCCTTGGCCCCGGCGAGGCGGTGCTGCTGCAGGGTGTCACGGGCAGCGGCAAGACCTTCGTGTACCTGGAGGCTGTCCGTCGTACGCTCGCCGCCGGACGCGGCGCCATCGTCCTGGTGCCCGAGATCGCGCTCACGCCCCAGACGGTCAGCCGGTTCCGCGGCGTCTTCGGCGACCAGGTGGCGGTACTGCATAGCGGGTTGTCCGATGGTGAGCGCGCCGATGCCTGGCGGCTGCTGCGCCGTGGCGAGCGCCGGGTTGCGGTGGGCGCGCGGTCGGCGATCTTCGCGCCGGTGCGCGACCTCGGCCTCATCGTCATCGACGAGGAGCACGAGACGAGCTACAAGAACGGCGAGGCCCCGCGCTACCATGCGCGCGAGGTGGCCATGGTGCGCGCCAGGCTGGAGCGGGGCCGCGTGGTGCTCGGCAGCGCCACGCCATCGCTCGAGTCGCACGCGCAGGTCGGCACGGCGCTGCAGCTCCTGCGGCTGCCGAGTCGTATCGAGGCGCGACCCATGCCGCCGGTCGAGGTCATCGACCTGCGAAACGCCGCGCTCGTGCGTGAGGCGGCGCCGGTGCCCTGGTCGGAGGCGCTCGACGCGGCCCTTGGCGCCGCGCTGGCGAACCACGAGCAGGCGCTCCTGCTGCTGAATCGCCGCGGCTACGCGTCCTTCCTGCAGTGCCAGGCCTGCGCGGCCGTGACCGGCTGCCCGAACTGCAGCATCGCGCTCACGGTGCATCGTGCGCCGGAGGGCCTGCGATGCCACTACTGCGACCACCATGAGGCCATGCCCTCGGCGTGCGTGCAGTGCGGCGGCGCGGTGCAGGTGGCGCGCGGCGTGGGCACGCAGCAGCTCGAACGGCTCGTGGCGGAGCGCTACCCTATGGCGCGCGTCGCCCGCATGGACCTGGACACCACCGGTGGCAAGGGCGCGCACCAGCGCATCCTCGCCGCCGTTGACAGCGGGGACGTGGACATTCTGCTCGGCACACAGATGATCGCCAAGGGACTCGATTTCCCGCGCGTGACGCTGGTGGGCGTGGTCGATGCCGATACGGCGCTGCACCTGCCCGACTTCCGCGCATCCGAGCGCACCTTCCAGCTCCTGGCGCAGGTGGCGGGACGCGCCGGTCGTGGTCCGCGTGGCGGCCGCGTCATCGTCCAGACCCGGTCGCCGGGGCATCATGCGCTTACGTTCGCCGCGGCCCACGACACCGATGGATTTGCCGCGGCGGAGCTCGAGTTGCGGCGCTCGCCGGCCTATCCGCCGTTCGTGAGCCTCGTCAACCTGGTCATCTCATCGGCAGAGGAAGTGACCACCGCTGATGCGGCGGAGTCCGTGGCGGCGTGGTGCACGCGCCTGGTGGAGGGCAGGTCGCTGCCCGTGGCCGTGCTCGGCCCGGCGCCCTGTCCGCTGGCGCGGCTCAAGGACCGATGGCGCTGGCACGTGATGCTCAAGGGGCCGTCGCGCGTCATCGGGCAAGTGGTGCGCTACGCGGCGCGGCGGCTGCCTAAAATCCGGCAGGTGCGGGTCGTGATCGACCGGGATCCTGTCACCCTGCTGTAGGGGGCAAGCCTACGTGCGGGTCTTGAACCCGATCTCGGCCCCGATGTAGAGGTTCCGCCGCGGCGATGGTTCCAGCACCCGGCCGCCGAAACCGTTGACCGTCACGGCGCCGATGTACTTCCGGTCGAACAGGTTGGCGAACCCCACGTAGGGAAGGAACGACACGTCGCGCCACTGCCTCGACCAGCTGACCCGCAGGTTGGTGACGCCCGCACCCCAGTTCTCCACCCAGATCGAGTTCTGGTCATCCGCCGTCAGCGACGATGACAGGGTCTGGTCGAGGTCCACCACGAATCCGAGTCCGGGCTGTGAACGCAACCCGATGCGGGTGAAGAAGCGGGGCACGCCAGGCACCCTGTTGCCGTCGAGTGTGTCGGCCGTCGCGCCGTTCACCACCACGTAATCAGCGAACGTGTAGTTGGCGTACGTAAACGCGAGGGAGGCGCTGAACTGCTGCACCGGTGCCGCGGTAACGCTCAACTCGAGCCCATTGTTGTTGACCTTGCCGGCGTTGGTGAAGTACACCCGGCCATTCTCATCCCGGAACGGCACGATGGCATCGCGCACCCGGCTGACGAAGCCGGCGACCGAGTAGTCGAGCCACCTCGCCAGGCGCCCCCGCGCGCCGAGCTCGGCGCTGAGGGTCTTCTGGGGCAGGATCGCGTCGTTGAATCCGCCGCCGCCGCTGGGACGGTTCGCGAGTTCGGTGGTGGTGGGCGTCTCGAAGGCGGACGCCACGTTGAGGTACGGCGTCACCGCCTCCGTGATGTAGTAGCTCATCCCCGCCGTGCCGCTCGGCGAACTCAGCGGCAGGCTGCCGCTGTCGTCGCTGCCGTCGACGAGGTGGTTGTCCTCCACATCGAACGTGACCCAGTCGTAGCGCACCCCCCCGTCGACTGTCACCCGCTCGTTGGGCGTCCAGTGCGCCTGGATGAAGGGCCCCACTTCGGTGACCGTCTCCACCTGGTCGAGCAGGACGCTGTCCGTGGGTTCCCCGCTGAGCGAGCGGAAGTTCTGCCGGTCGTCCCGCAACCGTTGGAAGTCCAGGCCGGCCGTCAGCAGCGGCGAGCGCCAGCTGATGCCCGGGCGGTAGGCGCCCGTGGCCCGCGCGCCACCGGTCTGGCGCGCGATCTGGACGTAGACACCGGCGACGGGCGCATCGGCACCCTGGCTGCCGGGCGGCGCCGTGCCGAGCGGGTTCTGCACCCCGCGCTTGAGCCCGAAGGCCGACACGTTGATCGCCCCGCTGTGGGAGACGAAGTGCTGCTGGTAAGTGAGCGAGACCTGCTGCTGGTTGATGTCGTTTGCCGCGCCGCGCCGGATGTTCGCGGCCGCAGCCGAGTCGGGATTCACGTTGTACTCGGCGAAGGTGAGGGCGCCCGGATTCTGGAGCAGCGGGCTGTTGGCAAGGAGCACCCAGAGGTCAAGCGAGCTGCGCTTGGTGGGCGTCCAGCTCAGGCCAATGTTGTAGATGCCGATGTCGGAGGCACTGTTCTGCCGGAACCCGTCCCAGGTGAAGCGCGACAGTGAAAGGACACCGCTGAAGTTGCCCTTGCGCGCGGTGCTGATCGCCTGCCACTTGTCCATGCCGTAGGATCCCGCCTGGAACCGCACGCTCTGCGAAAAGAGTTCACTGCCCGCCGTGCGAGAGTGCAGGGACACCACGCCACCCGAGGCATTGCCGTAGAGCGACGAGGCCGGGCCGCGCAGCACCTCCACCTTGTCCAGGAGGCCGTAGTCAACGTTGGTCAGCTGGCTCTGCCCGTCGGGCAGCGTCTGGGGAACACCGTCGAGCAGTACCTTCACACCGCGCGCACCGAAGTTGGCCCTGGCACCGGCGCCGCGGATCACGATGCGCTGGCCCTGCGAGAAGTTGTAGCGGTTCTGGATGTAGACGCCCGGAATGTTGTTCAGCGCCTCATCGGCGGTGAGCGTCGGCTGGGCGCGCGTGATGTCGCGGGGACCGACCACGCCGATGGCCTGCGGCACCCGGCTGAGGGGCTGCGCCGTACGGGTCACCGTGACAGTGATCTCATCCAGCATCTGCACGGAGTCGCGACGGGCAGAATCGGGGCGGGCCGGCTTCACCGGTTCCTGGGCGGCGGCCCGGTGGGCGCCGGGGAACATGGCGCACAGCGCCATGAAAGTGGCCGCGCGAATGGTGGGAGCAGTCAACATGGCCGATCTCGTGTGCGTGGGTTGCGTGCTGGGCTCGCGGGACAATCTAGCGGATTGCCTTGCTTGAATCCCCGGAGTCGACCTCGTACCTTCCGCCCACCATGAACACTTCCACATACGCGGCGCCAGACTTCAGCCAGGCGCCGTTCGCCGGGGCGCCGGAGGCGCGGTTCGCCCCCCTGCCCGCGGACGGCGTGCTGCCCGAGGGATTCTTCTCGACCTCCAACCTGCCGACCTACGTCCATGTGGCCGGTCGCTGGCAGATGCCGGTCCGTCCGCGGATGGACTGCGTGATCGTCCGCCGGGGCGATGGGCTCGAGACCATCGAGCCGAGGCGCCTGCGCAAGGGCGACCTGGTGGCCGTGGGCGAGGCTGAAGACGGCACGGAGGGCATCGTGGTGCACACCGTCGGGTTCCTCGGCGGCAGCCACTCGGCCAACGAGTTCCAGTTCATGGGCACCGAAGTGAGCCGGGAAAAGCCGGTCAACTATGAAGAGCTGGCGTTCCAGCTGGAGAAGGAGCGCCGCGCCGGCGGCTACGTGGTGTGGGTCGCCGGCCCGGCGCTGGTGCACTCGCGGGCCCGGTCCGACTTCGAGTGGTTCATCCGGAGCGGGTACGTACAGGCGGCGCTGCTGGGCAACGCCGTCGCTGTGCACGACATGGAGGCCGCCATCTTCGGCACCACGCTCGGCATGAGCAACAAGGGCGTGCCCACCGAGGGCGGCCACGGGTTGCACATGCGCGCGATCAACCGGGTGCGTGCCGCTGGGTCCATTGCCAATGCAGTGAAGTCGGGCCTGGTAAAGAGCGGCATTATGCACACCCTGGAAACCTGCAGTGTGCCGTACGTGCTGGCCGGTTCGATTCGGGACGACGGCCCACTGCCGGGCGTGTTCAGCGACACGCTGGCCGCGCAGGAAGCGATGCGCGAGCACACGGTCCTGGCCACCGGCGCTGTCTTCATCGCCACCGCGCTGCACGCCATCGCCGTTGGCAACATGCTGCCCGCGTTCCACACTCGGCGTGGCCCGCCGGAGCCGCTCATGACGATCTGCGTCGACCAGACCGAGTTCGTCGTCAACAAGCTGAAGGATCGGGGCACGCATCAGGCGTTCGGCGTCGTCACCAACGCACAGGACTTCATGCATGTGCTGCGGTTCTACGTCGAACAGGCGCGGGCCGCCGCGTGACGGCGCCAGCCCGTACTGCCTGGCGGGGCGGCTGGCCGCGGCTGGCCGAGGCAGTGCTGGCGGTTCTGCCGGTCGATGCGGTCGAGGG